>JAHKBC010000140.1 GCA_018825725.1 Candidatus Omnitrophota bacterium | reverse complement strand
ATTTTGGGAAGAAGTTTTAAATAGTGACGCAAAGGAATATGGCGGGAGCGGGCACGGAAATTTCGGTGGTGTCGATGCTGTGCCGGTATCTTCTCATGGAAGGTATTATTCAATTTCTCTTACTTTGCCTCCCTTGGGTATGGTAATATTAAAAAATATTAGCTTTTAGGCAATGATGACTAGGGTAATTATTTATATAAATGATTTTTTGCAAAAGATAAAGCCGGTAGATATTATCGATATGGCGTTTATCGCTTCTTTCATTTATTTTATTCTCATTGGAGTGCGCAGGACTCGTGTCAGGTTTATATTTGCCGGAATTGTTTTTGTCGGCTTAGTATATATAGCAGCCCGCATACTCGGACTCTATTTGACCAGTATCGCATTACAGGCTTTCTTTGCGGTTTTTATGGTGGTTATGGTGATTATTTTCCAGGATGAACTGCGGCATTTATTTGAACGCTTGGCTATTTTAGGAATATTCAGAAACAGGACAACCAAGAAAAACATTCCATTTAATTCTTGCGTAGAGGTGTTAAGCAGCGCTTTGGCTGCTTTGAGCCGGAAAAGAACCGGCGCTTTGCTTGTAATAAAGGGTAACGACCCTATCGAGCGTTATTTGGAAGCAGGCAAAGAGGTGGATGCGTTATTGGGCCATGAGATACTGGAGGGAATTTTTCATCCCGAGACCCCTACTCATGATGGTGCGGTAATTATAGCTGAAGAACGAATCGTTAAGTTTGGATGCCACTTGCCTCTTTCTACAAACATCCAAGAAGTTGGTCGTTCTGGAACAAGACATGCCGCAGGCGTAGGGTTGTCTGAGAGGACAGATGCATTATGCCTTATCGTATCCGAAGAAACCGGCGCTATTTCTGCCGCAGAGAATGGCAGGCTTACGCATATAAATGAACTGGCGCAGTTAAAAGACCGCCTGCGGAATTTTTATTTAAGGCGTTTCGCGCCTCAAAAAAGAACCGGTTTTTTAAACATTCTAGCTGCGCATTCATTAGAAAAAGTAATTGCGATTTTATTGGCGATAGGCTTGTGGTTTGCATTTGCCCATCCAGGAGAGATAGTGAGGCGTTATTTTACTGTACCTATAGAATACCGGAATTTAGCTACCGATATTGTAATTAAAGAGCCTAAGTTAAAAGAGGCGACTGTCACATTAAGCGGCACGGAGCAAAAATTTAACCTATTAAATCCGAAAAATTTTAAACTGTCTTTGGATGCCTCGCAAATTAAAGATGGTGAGAATAAAATCGCCTTAAGCAGTGATTTAATAAAAGGTGTTACAGGCGGCGTATCAATTATGGATATTGAGCCTGACCAAGTGGTTTTGAACGCCTATAAACTCCGTGTTGTCAGCGTTGCTGTAAGTGTTAGCGTAGAAGGAAATCTTCCGGCGTCGTTGTCGCTGAAAGAAATAAAAATTGTTCCAAGGCAAGTAGAAGTCTTATTACCCAGCACTATTTCTAAAGAAGGGCTATTCATTAACACAGAGCCCATTAATCTAAGCATGATCAATGAGACGGTGTCTTTAAAGCCGAATTTTATTTCGTCGGACGACATCCGCTTTAAAGATAATAAGCTTCCGGAAATAACGGTAACTATCGAAGTGGAAAAAATCAAAGATGCACAATAAGAGTATGCTGGTAAAAATAGGGGCGCAATATTCTGCAGGGAAGGGATGCGAGTTTGTAGTTTGGGCGCCGTTTGCGAAAAGTATATCACTGCATATTATTGCCCCCTTTAAACAAAGAGTTGCTTTTTCCCGTCTTGAGGCTGGCTATTGGAAAGTAGCGTTGAATAATGTTTTTCCCGGCGCTCGATATTTCTATGAACTTGATGGCAGGGTAATCAGGCCTGATCCTGCTTCTTTTTTTCAGCCGGAAGGGGTGCACAAGGCTTCGCAAGTGGTTGGCCATGCTGATTTTTCCTGGAATGACCAGCGTTGGAATAATTTTTCTTTAGAGGATTATATTATCTATGAATTGCATGTGGGGGCATTTACCCCTGAGGGCACATTCCAGGCAGCTATTGAAAAAATAGGGTATTTCAAGAAATTAGGCATTAATGCCATTGAATTGATGCCGGTTGCGCAGTTTCCCGGTAAAAGAAATTGGGGTTATGATGGGGTGTATCCTTTTGCCGTGCAGAATTCATACGGAGGCCCTCAGGGTTTAAAGAAGCTTGTCGACGCCTGTCACCGTCAGTCCATAGCAGTAATCCTTGATGTGGTATATAATCATCTTGGCCCGGAAGGTAATTACCTGGGGCAGTTTGCGCCGTACTTTACCGATAAATATAAGACACCTTGGGGGAGCGCGGTTAATTTTGATGATGCTCATAGTTATGGAGTAAGGAATTATTTTGTGCAAAATACGCTTTACTGGTTTGAGCATTACCATATAGATGCCTTGCGGCTTGATGCGGTGCACGGGATATTTGATATGAGCGCAAAGCATATTTTGCGCGAACTTTGCGAGAGCGTGGAAGAGTCTTTCAAAAAGACTAACCACAGGCGCTATCTTATTGCGGAGAGCGATTTAAACGATACTAAGCTGGTAAAGATAAGGGCGCAAGGCGGGTATGGGCTTGACGGCCAATGGTCTGATGATTTTCATCATGCCTTGCATGCAATAATTACTAAAGAGGATACGGGTTACTATGAGGATTTCGGTAGCTTGAAACATTTGACAAAGGCAATAAAGAATGGTTTTGTTTATGATTGGGAGTTTTCCCGGTTCAGGAAACGTTTCCACGGTTCTTCTTCTGCGCAAATACCTTCTGCGCAGTTTATTATTTTTTCGCAGAATCATGATCAGGTCGGTAACCGTATTTTTGGCGAGAGGTTATCTTCGTTGGTTTCTTTTGAAAGGTTAAAGATTGCCGCCGGAATGGTTATTTTTTCTCCTTATATTCCGCTTTTGTTCATGGGAGAAGAATATGCAGAGGCCTCGCCATTTTTTTACTTTATTAATCATTCCGATAAGGGGCTAATTGCCTCGGTTCGGGAAGGAAGAAAAAGAGAATTTAGCCATTTTAAATGGGAAA
Source organism: Candidatus Omnitrophota bacterium (assembly GCA_018825725.1). Classification (GTDB taxonomy): domain Bacteria; phylum Omnitrophota; class Gorgyraeia; order Gygaellales; family Profunditerraquicolaceae; genus JAHKBC01. Next base: position 2,856 of record JAHKBC010000140.1, on the reverse strand, counting down.
AAATTCCGCCGGACCCCCAGTCGCAAAAAACCTTTGATAGATGTAAACTCGACTGGGGCTGTATTGCCAAAAAAAAGCATAGTGTACTGTTCGGTTTTTATCAGGAATTAATCAGGCTTCGCAAAGAAGTACCGGCGCTTGCGCGTCTATCTAAAAAAGAGCTTGAATTAACACAGCTCGATAGTAAACAGGTTCTTATTATCTATCGCAAGTATAAAACAAGCAAAGCAATTGTGATAGCGAATTTTAATGAGCAGGATGCAGAAGTTTCGGTGGATATCCCTGATGGCAAGTGGTATAAGCGTATTGATTCAAGTGACGCGCGCTGGCTGGGGCAAGGGTCGACATTGCCGAAGACGCTTAGTGGTAAAAAACAGATATGTATAAAATCATTACATCTATCGCTTTATATTAGAGGTGAATAAATGACCAAGCTCGTATGTATACACGGACATTTTTATCAACCCCCCAGGGAGAATCCATGGCTTGAGGAGGTTGAATTGCAGGACTCTGCGTATCCGTACCATGACTGGAATAGCCGCGTTACCGCCGAGTGCTATGGGCCGAATACCGCCTCCCGAATTATGACCGATGGTATGAGTATTATTGATATTGTTAATAACTATTCAAGAATTAGTTTTAATTTTGGCCCTACTTTGCTGGCTTGGCTGCAGCGGCATGAGTTACATGTTTATGAGGCTATTCTTGATGCAGATAAGTTAAGCCGGGAGCGTTTTTCCGGCCATGGCTCCGCGTTAGCTCAAGTCTATAATCATCTTATTATGCCATTGGCAAACAGCAGGGATAAACGCACTCAAGTCGCATGGGGAATTGAGGATTTTCGCAGCAGGTTTAAGCGCGAGCCGGAGGGAATGTGGTTAGCTGAAACTGCTGTAGATATAGAAACGTTAGAACTATTAAGTGAGTATAACATAAAATTTACAATTTTAGCTCCTCATCAGGCAAAGAGAATACGCAAGACAGGCGGAGAAGATTGGCTGGATGTTTCGCCAGCTAAGATTAATTCCCGCCTTGCGTATCTTTGCCGGCTTCCTTCCGGTAGAAGTATAAATCTTTTTTTCTATGATGGTCCGATATCGCAGGAAGTTGCGTTCAGCAAGCTTTTGAACCAAGGCGAAAACTTTGCTCATAGGCTTTTCTCCTCAATTCCCTCGGATAAAGCCGAAGGAGAATTAGCGCATATTGCGACTGACGGAGAAACGTATGGCCATCATCACCGTTTTGGCGATATGGCGCTGTCGTATTGCCTATACTATTTGGAGGCTAATAAGCTGGCGAAAGTTACAGTTTACGGAGAATATCTTGAGCAGTATCCTGTAGTCTGGGAAGTGGAAATTCATGAGAATTCGTCTTGGAGCTGTTCCCATGGGGTTGAGCGTTGGAGAAAAGATTGTGGTTGTAATTCCGGTACGCATGGAGGATGGAATCAACTTTGGCGGGCCCCTTTACGCGGAGCTATGGATTGGTTAAGGGATAACTTAGTGCATATTTTTGAAGAACATTCTCATGGTTTGCTGAAAGACCCTTGGGCAGCTAGAGATACGTACATTAAAGTCATTTTTGACAGAAGCAAGGAAAATGTAGATGGCTTTATGCAGGCGCATTCCAGCAAAGAGCTTTCTCCAGATGAGAAAATCAAGGTTTTGAAGCTTCTTGAAATGCAGCGTTATAGCCTGCTTATGTATACAAGCTGCGGATGGTTTTTTGACGAAATTTCCGGACTAGAAACCGTCCAGGTAATGGCGTATGCGGCCCGGGCAATGCAGCTGGCTAAAGAGATAAGCAGTGTTTCGTTGGAAGATGCCTATAAGGGGCTATTGGAGCGCGCTCCGAGTAATATACCGGAATTTAAAAATGGTTCTTTTTCTTATGAGAGATTTATCCAACCGCAGGTTCTTGGTTTGTTGAGGGTAGGGGTGCATTATGCGGTATCTTCATTGTTCTCTGAACAACCTCAGTTGACCAAGCTTTATGTTTATAAAGTTACACCGCTTGCATATGCATTGAGCGAGTCAGGAAAGCAGAGGATGGCCGTAGGAAGGGTGCGTTTATGTTCGGAGATAACCTGGGAAGAAGATGAGGTAAGTTTTGCAGTATTGCATCTGGGCGATCACAATGTGGTAGGCGGAGCGCGGAGTTTTAGGGGCGATGATGCGTTTGAGCAGTTGCGCCAAGGACTTAATGAGGCTTTTTCAAAAGGAGAAACCCCGGAGGTATTACGCCTTATTGATAGTAATTTCAGTTCGCATAGCTATTCTCTGTGGCACTTATTTAAGGACGAGCAGAGGAGAGTTTTAAGTCAGATATTGGAATCAAATCGTAAAGAAGCTGAAAATTCTTTTCGGCAGATCTATGCGCATCAATATCCTTTTCTCCAGGCTTTTGAGAATATGGGGATACCCTTGCCGGAACATCTGCGCGCTGTTTTAACGTTTATTCTTAATAGCGACTTGCGCGCCATTATGGAAAAAAGTGATTTCGATGCCGTTCGACTTGAAAAATTGTCTCTTGATGCCAAAAAGTTTTCATTAAAGATTGAAAAAGAAGAGATAGAGTTTCTCGCAAGCCTAAAAATTAACCGGGCGGTAGAAGAGCTCTTTCGTTCTGAAGCCCGGGATTTTGTACTTTTAGAGAGCATTATTTCATTTATCAAGGCATTGGAAGTTTTTTCGCTGGATCTTAATCTTTGGGGCGCGCAAAATATCTATTTCTCTTTCATGAAAAAATACTTAGCCGAAGCAGATAAGAAAAACTTAAGTGACCAGGATCCGGAAGGAAAATGGCACGATAATTTTGTCCAGCTCGGTGATTGCCTCAAAACAAGGGTAAACTGAT
>JAHKBC010000139.1 GCA_018825725.1 Candidatus Omnitrophota bacterium | reverse complement strand
TTATCCAAGATAAGAATAAAGATGGTAGCGTAGCTACTTTTGGAGATAAGTGGGATCAAGGTTTAATGCAGTTGGCCCTTAAGACTGACAGAAATGGTAATACTATTGTAGGCACTAGCTTAAGCCAGTCAGCATTAGATGGGTTATCCAGCCGCCAGGCCAAAGAGAATCCAATTATCAGCTCCGCAGATTTTAAAAAACATTATGCTGACGGAAATATCAAAGGCGATAATTCCTTCTCTTTTGATGAGCGGGGAATTATTAATGATATAAGCGCAGGAAGCAGGATACTGGTTGCTCCGGGAAAATATTTTTACACCAACCACTATACGCAAACCGGAGCAGAAAGCAAGGAAGTTTGGAAGGTCATGATCGGCAACACAAATAAAGAGAATAAAGTCATTTCTTTTAACCTGGGACGCGATACTGCTACAGATTATAAGGTAGGAGGCAGCGGAAAGACAATTGAAGGGAAGATGGGCGCGGCTATCGGCGGCAGCCAGGATTATAGCTATATCAATGATAAGTGGATTTATAATCCGCTCTCCATGGGCAGGCAGGTTATCTTAAGCAGTATTCAGATCAAGGAGGGTGATAACCAGGGCTTGGCGCGTAAGGCAGTTGATAATCTGATTGGCAAGTTATCCGGCTCCAGGCTTGCAGGTATGGATGCTAAAGATATCGCGCTGGTCATTGAAGATTTAGGCCAAGGAAAAGAAGGGTCAAGTATATTAAAAGGCAATATCAAGGAAGGCTCGGATTTAGCAAATGCTGTTTTAAGCGTAGGTAAAGCGCTGGGCAAAGAAAAAGAAATTAATTTAAATGATGCTTTGGTAATCGGGATACAGTATGACCAGCCAGAACTAGCTAAACTTAGTTATGGGTTAAGCGGTTCTGACAAGAAGCTTAGAGTATTTGGTAAGTATGATGTTGGAGTAAAAGATGAAGGGACAGCATATATAAAGGAAGGAGAAGCTTTTGGTTGGGCTAATTTTATCGGCGGGGAGAGGGTTAAGGATGATGGAACTAAGGTTGAAAGCAGTGCCCAGCCCAAGCCAAGCAAGACAATAGAAGCCACGGCTACTTTAAATAGGTTTGGTACTAGCGACAACGCTAAGATTACAGATCGGAATGCAGAAAAAGGCGTGGATATGTTTCTGGTTGAAGCTAGCGTTGATAGCAGCAAAGCAGTAAAGCTGATGGGTATTAGCGAGGACCTGTTTAATCTTAGAAGCTATAAAATAGGGGAAGGCGGAGCAGCATTTAATGCCGGCGATGGGTTAAGGGATTACAAAGATGGGACTATTACTAGAGGAGACAAAGGCCAGATATTAGTTAGCGGTACTTTCTCTAATCCTTTTGGTTTGATTAAGCCGGTTGTTGAAGCGACCAATGGTATGACTTTTGAAGATAGAGCAGGAGGGGTCCATCAGCGTTCTGGCTACAGCTCTCTTTATTACGGTGATAGTGTATTGTTTAGAGGAACAGTGGCAAATGGCCAGCAGCAATATTCCTTGGCCTATGCTTCGGGGGACAAAGGTATACCAAAACCAGTGTTAGGCGAGAATATAATTTCTTCGGACAAATTTGTTTCCTATACAGTATCCATTGGAGATTCTGGCGTAACTGAAGATTTCCGAATGGCATATAAAGATAAAGGAGGATCTCTTGATAACCAGGGTAATTTATACCGCAGCTTTGAAAATAAGAATAAGTCCAAGATGCTGGACTTCTTTGCCATAGCTCAAGGCGGGGATAATCCTAAAGGAACAGGCCCAGAAGTAGTAAAAAGTATGCAGCCTTTTCTTGCCGATGCCCGTAATAAAGGTGTATCTTCGATATTGTTTAAAATTGACCCTACGGGTAAAACAGTTAAGCTTCCTAATGCCGAGCACAATGTTGTAATTGCCAATGTTGAAAAGACTACAGATATGATTTCTAATCCTCTTGCCGGAGTATCTTATTCTGCCAATAACCTGCCTAATGTAGCTACCTATGCTACAGTCGCAGGCGGAGCAGGAGAGGTTTGGGATAGGGCACAAAAGAACCTGGAGGTAAAAAAGGATCACGCTGTAGTTAAACAAGGTACGGCATTATCGCATCAGGGAGAATTATTGATTACCAGCAGGACTGCTTCCGGCGGATTGTCCGGTATCTTCCAGGGAGCAATTTATAATGACGGCGCAGGTAAGACATACCTATTTGATGGCACTGGTTTTGCTGATGAGAATAGGGTTAATGGGCAACAGGTTACTGGTATCGGAAGGTATAAATTGTTGAATGAAAAAGATAGGGACCTGGGAGCGGATGTGAAACAGTATCAGTTTTTAGGAGTAGAAGGTATATCTTTTGCCAGTCAGAGATTTACCGCGCAGGGCAAAGATTCTTTGGCTCAGAAGGTCCTGGGAGCAAGAGTTACACATGAGTATAAATCTTACGTGCTTTCAACCTCGGATTATATGAAGAAGGTGGGAAATGATTATATATTACCTGAGGGTAAAAATGCGGTAGTGGGTGAGGTAAAAGTTATTTCTCGCGGGGATAAAGATTCTATAGATAGGGCCGGTATATTTAGAGGAATAGAGCGATACGCTAAAGTTGAGAGGGGAGAATTTGATAATTATGTTGTATCTCTGGAAGGAGATTTACAGAATAAAGGAAGGCTTTCTACCAGCTTCTTTATGGCCAAGGCAGATTCTGCGAAACAACAGGGAATATTTGATATCTCGCCACTTTCACTTAAGGAAAAAGAATCCTATTTCAAGGATTTTATAGTTAAACCTGCTACTCTAAGAAGGGGTAAGGATGCTGAAAAACAAGCGCCTGCATCCGGAAGCAAGGCAAGCCGTGATATTACCAATGCCAAGGTCGGCTCGCTTACCCAGGATACGGTTTTGATTACAGACGGAGATATTAAGTTGGGAGCTAATGATATCTTCTCTGCAGGGACTATTTCTACAGATTACAGGAATGCCCGCTTGACTATTGCCGAAAACCAAAGGGTCACCGGTACGCGCACCAGCGAATTTTATAGTAGAGATGGCGTATTGGAGCAGAATGAATTAGTTGAATATATTCCTGCTATGACTTCAGGAAAGAATATCCGCCGCGGCGCTAATGTGCTGAAGTTTGATTCCAGCGGAACAAGTTTTGTCCAACGCAGCCAGGAAAGGAATGTTAAGACTACTGGCATCGAAAGGACAATAACGCCTTTTGAAGGCAAGGAGTTCCGTCCAGGAGTAGCAAGCGTGTTAAAGAATCCGGATACCAAAGTTATCGGCATTACTAAAGAGGGGCATTTTGTCGTAGAGCGTGCCGGGGGTTCAAAAAATGTGATGGGAACAGGTGGTATAACCAGGCTTGGATATAATACAAAATATGAAGATTTAGACGGAGATGTATCAACAAATAGAGAATATCTTTATGAAAAGGTAGCTGATGCGGGTAAGACTGTAGGCAGGCACGGAGGTTCTATTGGTTTAAATGTACTTGCAGGATTAATAAGGATTGCGCCTGCTGGTAGAGAAGTTGTAGATGTTGATTCTGACGGCAGTCCCGTTTTTAGCGATAAGCCTGCTTATGACAAGAAAGAACTTGCACATAGCTTAAGGCAGTTTTCTAGAGATTGGGCAGAAGGAAGAGTTGGTTCTGACTTTGAGAGATTCTATAAAACCAATGATTTGGATATAGCTATAGCAGCCGGTATTGGTGTCTTGGATATAGCTATGGGTGTAGGAGTTGTGTCAATAGGGAGAAAATTAACAACTGGGACCGTAAAATACTTAGCTGAACGCAGTGTAGCAGAGCAGATTAAGGTAGGGAAGGAGATCGCTCAAGATGTAATAGCTGATTTAGGAAAACGTAGAGTAGAGCAAGTTGCCGCTAAGGAAATCGCAGAGGGTGTTTTATCAGATTTAGGTGCAGGATTAGCGAAGAAAGAAACAGCAAATATCCTGGCCACGAAAACAGTTGGAGAAGCCGGCAAGCAGATAATTAAGCAAGAAGTAAAGCAAGTTGCCGCTAAGGAAATCGCCTCTGCCGGAGCAGGCGTTGTTAAAGAGGGCATTATAAAAAGTACAGTCGCTTCAGTAAAACAAAAATTAGAAGATGTTGGGGCGCGTACTCTGGGGAAAATATTGGGTTCTGAAGCAGGCAGCTCTGAAATCATTGGGGGTTTGGCCAGAACTGCAGCCAGGCATCCTCTTGCTGCCTCTTCTCTATTAGCTGGAGCAATAAATACCGGAATTTACGGAGTGAAGCCCGGAGAAATGACTGTTAGCGGCACAGTAGATAGTTTTATTAAGGGCGCAAGTGTTCCGATTTCACTCTATTTAGTGGCGAAAACACCTTTTGCCCGCAGAGGACAGATTGCTAAATATCTCGCTGGATGGGGAGCAGAAGTCGGAGGAGCTGCCATAGAAGCGGCTATTCCTCTTCATGAACGTATTGACGGTTGGTCAGGAGTCAGCGGTATTCTTTTTGAGCCCGGAAGATTAATCCTGGGCGGGTTAGACAGGACTTTAGACAAATTCGGCATAAATATCGGCCAATACTGGGGTGAAAATAGTTTAAGCCTGCATCTGGCAGAGATCTCTGATACTGAAATGTATAAGTTTAAACAGATGATGCATAATGCTTCAGATAATACATTAGTGCGGGATGGACTAGGATTTACGGCTACATTATTAGTTAGCGGAACCAGGCAATTCGCTAATGCCTATTCCGGAGCTTACCTATATAGTAATGCCGGGAACAGTTATGAAGCTGCTGCTGGCCTCGGTAACTTTATTATAGGTATAAAAGATCAGGTGGTTAATATGTGGAATACTCAGGATTCCGGCCAAGCAGGCAGCAATGTTTCTAAATGGATTCAAGCTGGCGATTATATGGGCGGTCTTGCCGGAGCAATTATCGGAAGCCGTAAATTTGCTAGCAAGACCACAGGGGTAAATTCCAATTATGTCACCATTTGCAATAAAGCTGTAGGCAATGTTATGCAAGGCGTGGTTAGCCGCGTTCCGAATACCATTATTGGTTTTGCTGCTTTTGAAGGCGGAATATCAGCCATAGACAGTATAAAAAAGGCTGATTTTATGGGCGGCCTGCAGCAAGTTATTACCGGAGGCGGTAAAGGAAGTGATAGCGTCAGGGAAATGGTAAATAACAGTATTGGTTTTGCCCTGATTTCTCCGGCCCTAAGCAGAGGTTTTAATCTGGCCAAGAAACAATATAGTAAATTAATTGCCCATCATTTAATTCCAAGAACAAATATTATACAAATAAATCAT
>JAHKBC010000138.1 GCA_018825725.1 Candidatus Omnitrophota bacterium | reverse complement strand
TTGAACAGCGCAAATATACCCTTGCGTGAGGACCTGGAATATTTATTAGCAAAATCTTCTGGATATATCCCTAAAACAACAGCCAAGATAAAGAATATACTTGCTTCGCTATGCAAGAGGAAGAAGGAGGGCATTTTTACAGAACTTCTTTCGTTATGCGACTCTATACATGAGGAAACTAATAAGTTTTGCGTGGTTGTTTTTGACGAGTTCAACAACCTTGAAACGCTGGGAGTAAAAAATATTTATAACGACTGGTCTAAGCTTTTGATGCTGCAAAAAAATACCATGTATATTGTTTTAAGCTCGTTTAAATTTAAAACCCGTTGTTTGCTCTCTAAGGAGTTATCTTTATTGTTCGGAAATTTCCTAGTCTTAGAGATTGATTCCTTTGACTCCAAGACTAGCGCAAGGTACCTGCGCGCGTCATTGGGGGAATACCGGATGCAAAAATACCAGGAGGATTTTATTATTCATTTTACCGGAGGATTCCCCTTTTACCTGGAAGTAATTACCAAAGCCCTACTGCAGTCTCCTCAGGTTCCCCTGGTGGATATTCTTGAAGACGTGCTATTTGAGTCTTCGGGCATATTGAATCAGAAATTTATGAATTTTCTTATTAATTTTTCCCGGGTTCAGGGGGGAGAAAATTATGTACATTTATTATATTTGATTTCATCCGGTCAGAATAAGATTAAAGATATTGCGCATCAATTAAAGATTACCAAGAAAGAACTTGATGTCCGGACTAATTATCTTCTCGGTATAGACGCCTTGGCGCGCAATGGAGATTTTTTAAAAATCAATGATCGGATATTCGGTTTTTGGCTAAAATTTGTTTATAGGGAGAAAATGCATTCTTTTACCTTTGATGCCAAGAATCAAAAAACATTATTTCGTAAAAACATAGAAAGTTTAATCAGTGATTTTTTAGAGAGCGCTAACAGGCCTTTGATAGACCGGTTGCGCGATCTTTTTAATCTCTTCTGTGATGATAGTTTGCAGGTTGAGAAAAAGAAACTAAAACTCTCGCATTTCAGAGAAATCAAGAGGGTTGAATTTGAAAGAAAAGGCATAAGAGAAGGTTTGGTCTGTCGTTCACAGGATAGCCTGTGGATTGTAGCAATCAAGAATGACTTGCTCACTGAATCCGATGTTATTGAGTTTTCTCAAGAATGCAAAAAATACCGCTATAAATTGGAGAAGAAGATTATTGTGGCCTCTTCTGATATTGAAGATAGCAGCCTTCTTCGGGCGTTGGAAGAAAAGATTCTTACCTGGGATTTAAACAAGCTGAATAGTATTCTGGATTTGTATTCCCGGCCGAGGGTTGTTGCATGATTATAGGAGTTGTTTCGGATACGCATATATCTAATAAAAACGAGGAGATTCCGCAGGCTATTGCGCGGGCGTTAAAGAATGTAGACCTGGTTATTCATGCCGGAGATTTCACAGATTTGAGTGTTTTAGATAAGCTGAATGAAGTTTGTAAAGAAGTAGTAGCGGTTTGCGGGAATATGGACAATATTTCTGCCAAAGCCAGGCTTCCCCAAAAAAAAATAATTCAGGCCGGCTCATATAGGATAGGGGTGATGCATGGGTTCGGGCATCCAGGCGGCTTGATAGATTTACTGGCAAAAGAATTTAAGGATGATAAAGTAGATATAATTATTTTCGGGCATTCACATTGTGCTTACAACAAGAGGCACAAGGGTATTCTTTTTTTTAATCCCGGAAGCCCGACTGATAAGTTATTCGCCACATCTAATTCTTACGGGATAATCGAGATTAAAGATAAGATAGAAGCCAGAATCGTTAAAATATAATTTGCTTTTAAGCCATCAGTTGTCAGTGCTCAGCTAAAAAAAATGATAACTGATGGGTGATAGCTGATAGCTGATGACTAAACATGGATAATCTTTGGGCTCCCTGGAGGATAAAATACATTGTTCAAAAAAAAGAACGGGGATGTGTTTTTTGCCAGGCAATAAAAACCCCCAAAAAAGATTTTGTTATTTTTACTAACAAATATTCCGGTTGTATGTTGAACATATATCCTTATAATAACGGCCATGTAATGGTTTTTCCTAAAAGACATGTGGCGGGGCTTGATGAATTGAAGGGCGTGGAGGTGCTTGAGCTTTTTAATAGCCTGGTAGAGATTCAAAAAAGGCTTCAAAAATGCCTCAAGGCTCAGGGGTTTAATATTGGCATTAATCTAGGACAAGTATCAGGAGCAGGAATTCCGGGTCATCTGCATATTCATCTTGTGCCGCGCTGGACCGGTGATACTAATTTTATGCCCGTAGTATTTAAAACAAAAGTTATATCTCAATCTTTAGAAGAATTATTTAAGTTGTTAAAGGTTAATAAATGAGTAAAAATAATATGCAGGATTTGGAGGATTTATTTCTGGCGCCTTATGCAATGAATAGCAGGGATAGCCGCGGAAGGGCGCATAAAGAAGAACCGCATCCTTACCGTAATGTTTATCAGCGTGACCGCGACAGGATTATTCATTCTGCCGCATTCCGCCGTTTAGAATATAAGACCCAGGTTTTTGTTAACCATGAGGGTGATTATTACCGTACCAGGTTAACGCATACAATAGAGGTAGCTCAAATTGCGCGCACAATTGCTACTGCCCTCAGGTTAAACTTTGACCTTACCGAGGCCATTGCTTTGGCGCATGATTTAGGGCATACTCCTTTTGGGCATTCCGGAGAAGATGCCCTGAATGAATTGATGGATAAATTCGGTGGATTCAATCATAATTTGCACGGGCTAAGGGTGGTGGATCTTTTGGAAGAAAGGTATCCGGATTTTCCGGGGTTAAATTTGTCCTGGGAGGTCAGGGAGGGTATCGTAAAACACTCCTCAAGCTTTGATAAGTCCGGTAGGCTTAAGGAATTTCTCCCGTCTATGTCACCTACATTGGAAACCCAGGTTGTCGATATCGCTGACGAAATTGCTTACGATAATCACGATATTGACGATGGCCTAACAAGCTGCCTGTTGAATGAATCCGACCTAATGCTTTTGCCTATCTGGAAAAAATTGAATTCCGAAATCCTAAAAAAATACCCTGAAATTAATCCGGAAATCAAAAAACACCTTATTATCCGCAGGCTTATTGATATCCAGGTTACGGATTTAATTCAAGAATCCAACCGGATATTAAAGAAGTTAAAACCCAAATCATGCTTGGATATAAATAAAATTAATAAGAAAGTTATTTCTTTCAGTGAAAGTATGTTACAATTAAGATGTCCTTTACGCAGGCTTTTAATTGAGAAGTTGTATCGCCATTATCGGGTAGTCAGGATGAGCGAAAAAGCCAAGCGTTATATGAAGGAGTTGTTTAAGTTTTACCTGAGTAAGCCGGATGCGCTTCCCAATCATATACAAAAGAGAATCAGGGAGGATGGGCTAAGGCGGGCAATTTGCGATTATATCGCGGGAATGACCGACAGGTTTGCGTTAGATGAGTACAAAAAATTATTCGATCCATACGAAAAAGTATAGGACATTGATGTCAGCCGTGCATAGTATCTATCGGCTGGTAAATTCTACTTTTGAGTTTAAAGATTTGATCTCGCGCCTGGCGCGGTTAATCTGCCAGCTCTTTAATGCCCAGTACTGCCTTATCCTTATGCTGGATTCCACTAAAGAGTACTCGTTTTTTAAATGCATTATTAACAAACGCAAAAAAATTATTATCGACCGCAGGCAGAGGATTACCAGCCGGCTGGAAAGAAGGATAATCCATAAACTGAATGTTGTTTGTCGGGAGCATACCATTGGCCTGCCGCTTATTTCTGACGATATATCCGGTGTACTTATATTAAAACGCTCCAAGTCAGAACCGCAATTCGACTCTTATGATCAGGAATTGTTGATGACTATTCTTGAACAGGCTATGATTGGGATAAGAAGCCTGCAATTATACGAAGAGCAGCAACGCACAGTCTTGGGCAGTATCAAGTCTTTGGTAAGCCTTTTGGATTTACGCGTACCCCAGGAATATACTCATTCTCCGTATTTTAGCCGTTTGGTAATGAGTATTGCCTATCAGATGCGGCTGGATACCAAGCAAGTTGAGTCGCTTAAGTATGCCAGCCTCTTGCATGATGCCGGGAAAATCGACATCCCTTTAGAGATACTTACTAAGACTACTAAACTTACTGTGCGGGAACTTAATATTATCAAAGCTCATCCTGTTAAAGGCGCTCAGATTTTGAGGCCGCTTCAAATTTTAAGACCGGCAATACCTATAATCATGCATCATCATGAACGTTATGATGGAACCGGTTACCCGTCAAAACTTAAAAAAGGCCAGATTCCCCTAGGTGCCCGAATAATGGCAGTTGCTGATGCCTTTGAAGCGATGGTTTATGGCCGGCCTTATCGCGAGAGGGTAGGTATTGATATTGCCATAAAAGAGATTAAAAAGAAAAACGGGACTCAATTTGACCCTAAGGTAGTGGATGCATTTTTAAAAGTGTCGAAGACAATTCTAAAAAAATACTTGCAATATAGTAAATAGGGGCTGTATAATAAAAACAGTATAATTTCTTTAAGGTTAGGCTAATGGAAAAAAATAAGAATCCTCAGTTGGAGTTGTTTGCCCGGCCGGGCGAAACCGGCGAGTTAATTTCTCCTCAGCGTCGGGATATTCTGTATAAATTAAAAACATACGAACGCCTGATCGTACTAATTATTTCTTTTTTGATTACGGGGACAGTTTTTTACTGTTTCGGTATTGAAAAGGGTAAGCGCATAGCCCATCGCGGAGTCAAGTTTGACCTGGCAGCCCAGGGTAGGGTTATACAACGGATTATCAAGGAAGATACCCAGATTAAGGCAGGGGCAAACGTTATTGTAGCAAATCCGCAGTTAAAAAATAAAGAAGATTTAGCAATAACGCCTTCAACTGCAGGCATTGGCCAAGATTTAAAAGAGGTAGAATCTGTTCCAGCCCCTAAGGATAAGGGTTATTATACCATCCAGGTAGCTTCTTATAAAACTCAAGTTTCGGCCCAAAGGGAGGTCGAAGAACTTAAGAAAAAAGGTTTTTCTTCTTTGATTCTTTCCAAGGGTAAGTATCTGGTGGTTTGCGTAGGAAAATTTGAGGATAAAGAATCTGCAAAGTCCAGCATTGTAAGGCTGAAAAACAAATATCAAGATTGCCTATTAAGGAGGTTATAAAGTTATGCCAATTCACCCGTCGTTAAATATACCCGAAAAGGAAAAAAAACAGAGGTCGGTTTTAAAGCGTATCGAACGCCTTAAATCCATGCAAATCAAAGAACAGTGGAAGCCTGGCGATAGCGTTTTTGGTCTGCC
>JAHKBC010000137.1 GCA_018825725.1 Candidatus Omnitrophota bacterium | reverse complement strand
GCTTCCCGGTTTATTGGCTCAAAACCGGAAATTTGCATATTCCCCTTACCGTAAACTGCGATCCCGCGCCTTCATACTATCCCATTAACGGCAGCCTCTTGTATCTGTGGTTTATGCTCCCCTTAAAGAATGTTTTTATTGCCGATTTGGGGCAATTGCCTTTTTTTGTTATCGCTATTCTTAGTTTATATAGTTTGGCGAGGAAAATTGGGTTGTCCAGGCAGTATTCTTTCTATGCCTGTGGGCTTTTTTTAATTATTCCCAACTTCTTTAAACAGATGGAGATTGCCTATGTGGATGTTATGATAGGGGCTTTGTTCTTAGCCTGCCTAAATTTTTTATTTTCCCTTAATGAAAGATTGGATTTTAAGCATGCCCTTATTTTCTCCATTTCCTTAGGCCTGTTTCTGGGTATTAAGAGCGTAGCCTTGCCCTATAGCGTATTATTGATGATTCTTTTTGCTTACTTATACTTAAAGAATATAAGGGGGATCGGAGTTTATCTGCCTGTATTCTTGCTGATTATATTTGCCTTGGGCGGATATAGTTATTTAAGGAATTTTTTAGATACCGCTAACCCCCTGTATCCTTTGGATTATAAATTATTTGGAAAGGTTGTTTTTAAGGGCGTGGTGGACATGGCGACATGGAAAGCGCATTTTACCCTAAAAGACTATAGTTTTTTCAAGGTTTTATTCCGTGAAGGGTTGGGGTTGCAGACCATTTTTTTTGTCCTGCCGGCGATGTTTTTGTCTTTACCGGTAGTCTTATTAAAAAAGAAGAAGGCCCTTAATTTTAGCCTGATTTTTCTTACTCTTGTCCCGGGCTTACTCTACCTTATTTACAGGTATGTGATACCATTGGCTAATGTGCGTTATTTGTACGCGCTTATGGGCCTGGGTATGGTTTTGGCATTTTATATTGCTAAAATTATGAATGTGCCTTTAAAGCTGCTTAAAATATTGGCGGTTATTTGCACCTTGGATTCGATGTTTAAACTTGGCAGCGATGAGGAACTCATATTTTCGGCGATACTGACTTTTGCTTTTTTTGCGCTGTTTTTATTTTTAGGCAGAAAGAAAATGTCTTGGCTGATTAAACCGCGCGCTGTGCTATCAATTTTTATTATTGCTCTTTTAGCGCTCTTTATTCTTGAGCGCGACTACCGCAAGAACGAATATTCCAGGTATGTTAAAATGGAAGACTATTCGGGTTTCTGGCCGGATGCCACCCGCGCGTGGGAGTGGTTGAACCAGCAGAGTACTATTGGAAATAATATTGCCTATGTGGGCAGGCCAGTGCCATTTCCTTTATTCGGGACTGATTTTAAGAATAATGTTTACTATGTTTCAGTCAATAATATAGAGCCCGCGAAATTACATTTTTATCCTAAAAGCAGGTACAGCTGGGGAAGCGATTTCTTGAGCCAGCAGAAGAGCTTTGAAGAAGATAATAATTACCGCGGCAATGCCGACTACCAGGTTTGGTTGAGTAATCTCCTGAAGAGGAAGACTGAGTATCTTTTTGTTTATTCTCTACACCAGACAGAAATCCTGCTCTTTCCCGTTGAAGACGACTGGGCAAAGTCGCATCCGGATAAATTTAATCCGGTATTTAGCAACGAGACCGTGCATATTTACAGGGTTAATGCTTAATATATAGTTATGCGGATAGCCATAGATATACGCTCAACACTAAAGAGAAAAACCGGGATAGGGTATTACACTCTGAATCTCATAAATCATCTTTCGGGTATAGACCGGACAAATTCCTATTATCTTTACAGCGATGTGGGATTTTTTAACCGCACCAAGAAGCTTCCATTACTGCCCGGAAAAAACTTTAAACACTTGATCAATCGTTTTAAAATGAGTGAGGAAAATTTTTTTAAACGGGCTGATATCGTTCATACCCAAAGTTATGATCTAAGATTTCCTGTTAATCTAAAGGTGGTCTTGGTGGTGCATGACCTGATGCATAGGGCTTACCCTGTAGGCCAGACAGAAGAGAGCCTAAAGAAAATCAAATTGGATATGGAGCGAGTGTTGCTCCGTGCAGATAAAATTATTGTTTCATCGCGCTCAACCCACAATGACCTGATTAAGTTTTATGCCCCCGACCAAAATAAGATAAGATTAATTTATCCGGGAGCAAGCGAGGATTTATTGCGTGAACCCAGCCTTAGCCAGGAAGAAAAAAAATCCCTTAAGCTTAAATTCGGCATAACCTCCCCTTTTTTATTGTATGTTGGTACGCTAGAACCAAGAAAAAACCTGGAAAATCTAATCAGGGCTTTTCAGATAGTAAAAGATAATTCAGATGATTTATATCAGTTAGTTCTAGCCGGTATGCGCGGATGGGGGTATGACGGAATATTTAAATTAGTTGATGAGTTTAATTTGAAGAAGAGTGTTATTTTTACCGATTATGTCAGCCGCCCGGAGCTAAAAGCTCTTTATGAGTTGGCAGATATGTTTGTTTACCCTTCTTTTTATGAAGGGGTAGGGCTGCCGATATTAGAGGCATTTCTTTTTGGTTTGCCGGTAGTTACCTCTAAATCGTCTTCTTTAAGCGAGATAGCCGGCGATGCCGCAATTACGGCTGATCCTTTTAAATTTGAGGAGATTGCCGAATCTATTCTGAGAATTATAAAAGACTCTAAATTTAAGAACGAACTTAAGCAAAAAGGCAAAAAGAGGTTGAGGGATTTTACTTGGAAATCCGCAGCGGAAAAAACACTGGAAACTTTTAATGAATGCGCTTAAAAATGTTTTGATTATTAATCCTTTTGGCATAGGGGATGTTTTGTTTACTACCCCGCTTGTGCGCGCCATAAAGGACAATTATCCGCAGGCAAGAATAGGGTTTCTCTGCAATAGCCGTTCGAGAGAGGCCTTGATTGATAACCCTTGCCTGGATAAGATATTCGTTTATGACCGGGATGATTTTGAAATTGTGCGCAGAAAATCATTCTGGGCCTGGATTAATAAAAGCCGCAAGTTTATTGATGAAATCAGAAAAAGTGGTTTTGATGCAGCTATTGATTTATCATTGAACAGCCAGTATGGATTTATTTGCTGGCTTGCCGGTATAAAAAGAAGGTTTGGATATGATTATAAAAAAAGGGGCTACTTTTTAACTAAGAAAATAAAACTTAACGGTTATAGCAATAAGCATGTTATGGAATATTATGCCGATTTATTAAAATACCTGAACCTGGATATGCGTCTGCCGAAGACAGAATTATATATCAACGCTAACAAGCTGCTGGATGCAAACAAGGTATTAAAAACTCACGGCGTGGAGGATGGGGATTCTTTAGTCGGTATAATCCCGGGAGGAGGCCGCAGCTGGGGCAAAGACGCTTACCTTAAACACTGGCCGGCGGAAAGGTTTGCCGGCCTTGCGGATAAAATCATTGATAATTACAAAGCAAAGATTATAATATTGGGAGATTTTTCAGAGCAGAAAATGTCCCGGCAGCTCCTGGCGAATATGAAGCATAAAGCAATTGACCTGACCGGCCAGACAAGCATAAGGGAGCTAACAGCGCTATTAAGCAGAATGAGCCTTATAATATGTAATGACGGAGGGCCGCTGCATATGGCTGGCGCTTTGGGATTAAAAACAGTCTCTATTTTCGGCCCGGTTGATGAGAAAGTTTATGGCCCTTATCCGCCGCGTAAAGAAAGCGTGGTGGTAAAAAAACAACTGGATTGCCGGCCATGTTATAAGAACTTCCGTTACAGCGGTTGTTCTAATAACCATCGGTGCATAAACGATATAATGATAGACGAAGTATTTGAGCAAGTTAGGAGGTTAATTTGAAAGTCCCTGTTTCGGCAGTTGCACAGATAGGCGCAGATTAAAGAACGGATATTAACGGATAAATCCGTGGTAATCCGAAAGAAAATCCGAGAGAATCCGTGTATAAAAAATAGATTAAACTGGGGGAGTAAATGTTAGAAAAGATACCTTTATCGGTAGTTGTAATAGCTAAGAATGAAGAGTTGAATATGGATGAATGCCTCGCAAGTGTTTTTGATTGGGCAGATGAAATAGTGGTTGTGGATGATGAGAGTTTTGATAAGACCCGGGATATTACCAGGAAATATACGGATAGGCTATTTATCAGGAAGATGGATGTTGAGGGCAGGCATAGGAATTGGGCTTATGCGCAAGCTAAGAATAAGTGGGTCTTGAGCCTTGATGCCGATGAAAAGCTCACTCCGGAGTTAAGAGATGAAATTAGCCAAGCAATTAAAAGCGACAAGTTCGCTGCCTATTCCATACCTTTGCGTAATTTTATTGGTAATTATTGGGTTAAATACGGCGGCTGGTATCCGGCAAGCAAGGTGCGCCTTTTTCAAAAAGATAAGTTTAAATACGAAGAAGTTGAAGTGCATCCCAGGGCTTTTATTGATGGTGAATGCGGGCATTTGAAATTCGATATTATCCATAAGGGTTATCCGGATATAGAGCATTTTTTGCGCAGCGTAAATAAGCAGTCTACGCTGGAGGCAGTGAAATGGATAAATACCAATAGAAGGATGTCCTTGGGGCATATGATTTGGAGGGCAGTAGACAGGTTTTTCAGGAGATACCTGCGTAAAAAATCATACAAGGACGGTATGTATGGTTTTGTGATTGCTTTTTTTGACACCCTGTATCAGATAATAAGTTATCTCAAGTATCGAGAAATGCAAAGGAGGAAATAAACTGCAATGGAAAAGATACCTATATTAGACCTTAAGAAGCAAATAGCTCCTATGAGGGCTGAGATTGACGCGGCGATCAAGGAGGTTATTGACAATACTAATTTTATTTTGGGCAGGCAGGTAAATGAACTTGAGGAAGAGGTAAAAAAATACCTGGGGGTAAAATATGCTGTCGGCTGCAGTAACGGCACCGACGCTATAAAGTTAGCTTTGGTAGCTATGGGGATTAAGCCGGGAGAAGGAGTAGTTTGTCCTTCTTTTACCTACTATGCTACTGCCGGAGCCATAGCCAGCCTTGGGGCAGTGCCGGTATTCTGTGATATCGAAGCGGATACCTATAATATATCTCCTTCAAGCCTAGAGCAAACTTTAAGAAAAAATAAGGATAGGCTAAAGATTAAAGCAGTAGTCCCTGTGCATTTATACGGTCAATGCGCGGATATGGATAAGGTTTTAGAAATTGCCAAAAAATACGACTTAAAGGTATCGGAAGATAACGCGCAGGCATTTGGCGCCGAATATAAAGGCAGAATGGCAGGCGGTATTGCTGATTGCGGTACTACCAGCTTCTTTCCGGGAAAGAACCTGGGGGCATTTGGCGACGCCGGGATGGTATTCACTAATGACCAAATAATAACCGATAACTTACGGATACTAAGAAACCAGGGTAATATGGAGAAATATTACCATCTTATGCTGGGATTTAATAATCGCCTGGACACTTTGCAGGCAGCGGTATTAAAGGTAAAATTAAAATATCTTGATGGCTGGAATAAAAAGAGGGCAGAGATAGCCGCGCGCTTTAATCAAAGTTTTAAAGGCCTGGATGTCAAAACTCCCTTTGTCCCTGGTTATACCACGCACATATATCATCTCTATGTTTTGCGTATGAATGGTCCAAGTGATAAACTGACAAAGCATTTGGTAGACAAAGGTATTGATTCCCGGGTCTATTATCCTGTACCTTTACATCTTCAAAAGTGTTTTGACGACCTGGGATATAAGAAGGGTGATTTTCCGGACACTGAAAAAGCCTGTATAGAAACCTTGGCTATACCAGTTTATCCGGATTTAACAAAAGAGCAAATCGACTATATTGTTGCTTCGGTAAAAGAATTCTTTTAAGCACGGATTCTTGAGGATTTGTTTTGACACTGATATTCACGGATAAATCTTTGATAATCCGCGTATATCCGTTATAGTATCTGTGAAAATATGTGTATAAAAAGCAATTTTTCTAATAAACCAATTAAAATGGAAAAAATAGTATTTCTGGACCGGGATGGTGTTATTAATAGGTATCCGGGTGATACAAAATACGTGACTTCCTTAAAAGAGTTCCGGTTTTTACCCCGGGTAAAAATTGCCCTGGTAAGATTGACTAAGGCCGGCTGCCGAATTTTTATTGTTTCTAATCAGGCAGGCGTAACCAAGGGAGTGTATCCTCAGCAGGAATTGGATAAAATTACGTCGAGGATGCTGGAGGCCTTAGCTAAATTCAAAGTCAAGATAGACGGGGTTTATTACTGTGTCCATCGTAAGGAAGATGACTGTTCCTGCCGAAAACCTAAAACCGGATCACTTAAAAAAGCCTTAGGAGAACACAGCATCCCCAGGTCTTTATTAAAGAATGCTTTTTTTGTTGGCGATACCATAAGCGATGTCCAGACCGGTAGGAATGCCGGATGTAAGACTATTCTGGTTTTTTCCGGAAAAGAAAAAGCAAAAAACAGCTCTTTCTGGGATATCAAACCGGATTTCACCGCTCGCGATTTATATCAGGCCTCAGATATAATATTGGGAAGAGTAAGATAAATTAATCCTGCTCTAATTTTTTTGTACGAATTTGCGTGTATTTATTTGGGGTTGGTTATTGTATATTTATCTGTGTTTATCCGTTATTTTATCGGTGTGTATCCGCGTTAAACTAAGATGAAAATAATTATTGTTTATGCTTCCGCAGGGGCAGGGCATTTAAAAGCTGCAGAAGCGATTCATAAATGTTTTATAGAGCATAACCCTGCGTTAGACGTGCGCGTGGTGGATGTGCTGGATT
>JAHKBC010000136.1 GCA_018825725.1 Candidatus Omnitrophota bacterium | reverse complement strand
CCTGACCGTTAAATACGTAATCTGTTGAAATATGAATAAGTTTTACATCATATTTTTCGCAATAGGAAGTCAGGTTCAGAACACCATCTCTGTTTATCAAATAAGCATTAGTGCAGGCAGCCGTAGTAAATCCTTTGTCAGACGCAAGTTTAATGACATCGATTAACCCCTTCTTCAAAAATGGCTCACCTCCAGCGAAATTTATCTGACAGTGTTCATCCGCAATCTCCCTAAAAGACAGAATAAAATCCTTCCACTGATTGATATTCAATTCTTGCCTATCCTCATTTTTCCAAATCTGGCAGAATTTACAGCGAAAGGTACACCTACGGACAATGCCTAAGGCACAAAAACGTGGCCTGATAATCTTAGCAAGCTCATCGTTAGTTAATGATGCCTTAAGGTTACTCTCAACCGCCAATTCATATCTAGCCTTTTCTCTGAATGCCCAATCCACGCCGCTTTTAATTTTAGGATCAAGGGGATCAATCTTTAAGGCGGAATTAAATTCCTCAATGGCTTTATCAACTTGCTTTTGGGCCATATAGAGCTCACCCAGCCCTTGATAAGAAGCCAAGAAATTCTTATCTATATCCTTGCACTTATTGTAGAATTTCACTGCTTCATCATTTTTGTTCTGCTGCCTGTAGAGATCGGCTAGAAACTGCAGTGCATAAACCGAGTCTGGTTTATAACTAAGCGCTTTCTTAAGCTCTACTTCGGCTTCTAAGAGTGACCTGGCATCCAAAAGAACTCTTCCTTTACCAAGATAACCCTCCCAGCAATCTTGGGCAATTTCGATCACTTTATCATAACAGGACAAAGCCAGATCATGCTTTTCCAGGTCTAAATAAACATTCCCCAGTGATAACCAGGCCTTTTTATGCCGGGGGTCAATTTCGACTATCTTTTTATACGCAATCATTGCTTTATCATAACGGTTGAGTTCGGCATATAGGCAAGACAAACACTCCCAGGCCTCGATATTATTTTTGTCTAATTTTATAATTTCATAACATATACGTTCAGAGTTATTAAAATCTTTATTATCTCTATATAAAACAGCTAATCTCACCATGACGCACACCCTTTGAAATCTCCATTTAGAAAAACTCAAAAACTTATCCAATTTCCTGTATATATCATAGAGCCTGAGTAAAATGTCAAAAGCGGACGGGGACTGAATTCTAAGCCTTTCATAGAAAACTGCCGCCTTCTTCAAAAAACTATGAGCGTAGCAAAGGTCTGCGAGCCTCCTGAGTAATTCTGTATCCTCAGGCTTAATTTGGATGAACCTTTCATAAAGTTTTATGGCCAAAGGAATTTTATTAATCACTAAGCACAAATCAGCCAGTGAACGGATAACTTCAAGATTATTTGCTTCAAGGGCTAAAACACGCACATATAAAATACGTGCGCTGCGATAATTCTTAAGTTCATAACAATAGATATCCGCGATTTTCTGCATTAAAGATGAATCCTTGGATTCATTCCCTACTAATTTCTGGTAATAAAAAGCAGCCTTCTTGAAATCCCGCAATGATAAATAAAAATCCGCCATCTTCTTATTGAAATCCAAGTCTTTAGAAAAATATATCAAGAATCTTTCAATAATATATTCTGCATCTTTAATTCTTCCTTCCTTTAATAATTCCTGGATTGTGTTCTTTATATTTTGGATAGCCTCATTATTCTTAGGTATCGCCTGCTTAAAAACAGCTATACCCTGATTCAAATCGCCCTTTTTAATCAATAATTCCGCCAAACTGCAATATATGGCATAATCATCTTTAATGAATTCGAGGGCCTGGCGATATTCTTGCTCCGCTTGGCTATAGTCGCCCTTTATATCCAATAAATACCCCAGATTATAATGCGCCCACCCGTTATTTTTGTTAATTTCCAAAACTTCTTTTGTCATCCGCAAAGAATCATCATATTTACCCTCATGGCGTAATACATCCGCTAATCCATATAGGGCAACCTGGTCTTTAGGGCTATGCGCAATAGCCTTGCTAAAATACATTTTTGCTTCATTAAATTGGCAGCCGGCTCTATAAGCCTGCCCTAATAAAATTAATACTTCAATATCGTTAGGATAATTTATGATATATGCGTTAAAATACTCTAACGCCAGCTTATACTCGCCTTTATGGAAATTTTTATTTCCCAATTCTTTTAATTCGCTCGGGCCGGATGAATTTGACGTAGTAATAGGCATATTAGACAATAT
>JAHKBC010000135.1 GCA_018825725.1 Candidatus Omnitrophota bacterium | reverse complement strand
GGATTGAATTTTACCCATAAAGAGATGATTTAAAAAGATGCGCTGTGGTTTGGTAATAATTGGGTGATATAGCGCGAGATTTTCTGGCGGGTAATGTCCCTTATGCCGTTAAAGAAGATGGCGATGTTGAAGCCGCCGGCGGGTTCATCCTCGGTCCTGACGATTACTCCGGTGCATTTAGCGTCGCAATATTCATTTTTTATGGGGAGCATCATTTTAACCGAGACCTTGGTGAAAGGCGGGATATATTTATTAATGAGGCAATATGCTCCGACACAGCTTAAATTTTTTGTGGATGTGGAAAAGTCATAGCCGTTTACTGCCAGCCTTATAGGCAGGGCTGTATCAATGCGCGTATGGCGTCTTCTTTCGGATTTCATAACTTTTCTTGTCATTGCTGTTCTTCCTTAGGCTTTAATGATTTTTTCCAGCATTTTTTGCTGCAGTAGTATTTTTGGTTACGATAATATTGCTTAATCTTTTTTAGCGGTTTATTGCACGCCAGGCAATTGGTCTGCTTTTCCTGCACTTTTGCTGCTTCTGCGCTTTCGTTTGTAGCCACTTTGGCACTCCTTATAAATTAATATGATTTTAACTCAATGTAATCCGCCAGGCGTTCTTTGTCAAATACGGTTAACTGCGTAAATTCAATACCCGAATAATAATTATCAGAATGAGGTATGGAGCTAACCCAGCTTACCTTTGCTTCCGGGTTCAGGATTCTGTTACGCAGGTTGATCTCTAATTTTAGAGGAGTTTTAGTAGGTATGAAATTATTACTCATAAAACCTACTCCGCCCATTCCGATGTTATTAGTCAGGCAGCTAATTACTTCTGCTGTGCCTGGAATCTGATAACGGATGGGAAAAGCCACATTAATTCTAGGTGACTTTCTTTTTTCTACCCGGTTAAAAACCATTTATAATCCAATTATTTGAAAGAATCCGTGGCTTTCCTTCTTCTTAAGTGTGAGTATAGCATATATATTTATTATGTCAACTTAAAATCAAATATGCCTCCGGTGTAAAATTAAGTAACCTCTGGTGTTTTGCTTAATTTTATACTTTGCTCTGCAAAGTATATTCCGCTATATTCGGCTATATTTGATTCTATTCCGCGCTCTGCGCGGAATTACTGTATTCATTGTTTTATTCTAGGACAGGATATAGGTTATTCTCAATAGTTATTCTATTTCAAATGATATGATTACATTGAAGGACAACTGTGCATAATCGAGTTCTTTTGGGAATGCCGGAAATGGGGCTGAGCCCCTTACGCTTCTTAAGGCGGTCTCTCCAAGGTATTCATTGCGGGAGGATTTGTTTTCAATAAGCTGAATATCTTTGAGGTTTCCCGCGGAGCTTATGACAAAGGAGATATAAACCTCTCCGGTTTGATCGCGCGTATAGTTTTGGTATGCTGAACGCCGGATTTTTTCTCGCACCAGCTGGTAATAGTTCATATAGGAGGGGTTGTTTATTTTGTCTGCCTCCAGAGCTGGTAGGTTTATTTTTCTTTTTAAGGCCGTTACATCGGGTTTGCTGAATTCGGGTTTTACGAAATCGGGCTTAGCGGGAGCCGGGGCGCCGACTTTCTTAATCCCGGAATCTTTTTGTACGTAAGGCGGAGGGTTTATCTTTTGCATATTGGCCCTGGAAGGAATATCTTTCAAAGGTTGCCGACTTTGAACAGATTTTTTTCTGTCTGTCTCCGGCCGGCGTACATAATTTATTTCTGTTTCCTTAACCTCATTTTTTCTAAGCGCAGAGTTCCAATACGGATTAAAGATTAACAGCGCTCCATGCAGCGCTAGGGATATGATGAGCGTAATCTTAAATATTCTATTTTCGGAATTCATAAGTTTAGTATTCTATTCCTTTTCTTGCTTTTATGCCCCGGGCGTAGTAATGTTTTACTTCTTTTATCTCGCTGACCAAATCCGCAATTTTAATAATCTTCTTTGGAGCGTTGCGTCCGGTTAAGATTATTTCAGGCCCGCAAATGCCAGTTTTGATAGCCTCTAGGACTTGATTGATTTCAAGAAGCCCCAGGTTTAGGGCGTTATTTATTTCATCTAAAATTATTAGGTCAAATTTTTTTGATTTAATTTTTTCTTTAACACTATCTAGGCCTTTTTTGGCCAGGGCAATATCTGCAGCAGTTGGACTGCGCACAAAACGGCAGGTTCCGAATTGTTGGACAGTTATTTTTTTTATTTTTTT
>JAHKBC010000134.1 GCA_018825725.1 Candidatus Omnitrophota bacterium | reverse complement strand
TATTTTCTGAAATCAAAGATATGCCCGAAGACCTTGCCGCCGGCGCGCAGATAATATTTAAAGTCGTCGAAGTCGCGCAGGGAAAATAATTTACGCAGCATAAATTCCGGCTGAAAAGATATCTTATACATCCCCTGCACCAACTTTGTAATCTCA
Source organism: Candidatus Omnitrophota bacterium (assembly GCA_018825725.1). Classification (GTDB taxonomy): domain Bacteria; phylum Omnitrophota; class Gorgyraeia; order Gygaellales; family Profunditerraquicolaceae; genus JAHKBC01. Next base: position 6,543 of record JAHKBC010000134.1, on the reverse strand, counting down.
GGATCAGGAAATTGAGCGCGCATTACCGGCTGTTTCATGTCGTAATCATCCCAATCAAGGGTCTTCAGCCAGTTATTTTGCTTACACTCCTCAAATAACGGGCTTCCGGGATAGGGTATAACCATTGTAGCCTGCATAGTGTAGGCAAAGCCTTTTTTTAACAGCCATCTGCCCAGATTCAGGGTTTTTAAAGCTTCTTCGTAAGTCTCCCAGGGATAGCCGAACATAATGGTTATGTGCGGATAAAGCCCGGCTTTTCTGGCCAGACGGCAGCCCTGGATTATATCTTCAACCTTAAGATTCTTCTTAAGCCTATCTAATGTATTTTGGTTAGCAGATTCTAAGCCGAACAATAAAAGGCGAAAATTTGCCTGTTTCATAAGCTTCAAATCAGAATAAGTTACTGCCCCGAATCGCATATTACAATCAAAATAGATTTTCTTATTATACCCGCGCTCAATCATCCCTTTACAAAATTCACTTAACCACGCACCAACAGGAAACGTACCCGCATCATCCATTATTTCGCGCACATTATATTGAGTAATCAACTCTCCTATCTCATCTAAAACATTTTTGACAGGCCTATTCCTGAACTTAGGATAGAGCGTTGGCCAGGAACAAAAAGTGCATTTTCCCCACCAGCAGTCCCTTGCGCTCATAATATATGTCCCGGGTGTCCTTTTATAATTACCATTTGCATAAGCATAAAGCCGCCATTTAGTTAAATCGCGGTCAATAAAAGGCAATGCATCTAAATTATGATTGAGTTGAAACTTGCCGGTATTCTTTATAATCTCATTCTCGCGATAATAAATACCAGGCTCTAAAATGGAGACTGTCCCTGCTTTTTGGGGACTGTCCCCATATTTTATAAAATTACACAGATTTAATAAAAGAAAATCGTAATCTCCGCCGGTTAAAACATAATCAACCTTGGAATTCTGAAAAGATTCTTCAGGCAAGGCGGTGACGTGATCGCCGAAGAGCACGGTTCGTAGTTCTTGGTTCGTAGTTCGTAGTGTGGATTTTAAATCGTTGATTATCCGCCAGTGCTCCTTAATTACCGGAGTTTTGGTCTCCATGGCAATAAGATCAGGTTTCTCATTCTTTATAATCTCAATAAAACGCTCATAGGAGATATTCTCTGCAATTGCATCCAGCCAAACCACCTCAAAACCATTTTTCTTAAGTAGTGTCGCAGCCTGGGCAGGAACTACAGGATAGATATAAGTGGGATCCTTAAAATATTGGAACTGGCGGTTCTGCCCCAATAAAGGGCAACCTTTATCCGTAGTTATGGGTGGATATGCAATTACAATTTTCATCCCACACCTTCTACCATTTTTATACTCTTTAATATGTAAACACAATACGGAAGTTTTAAAGAAGGTGCGGGATTCATTTCTAAACCTCCTCTTTCAACTTTCTGGTAAATATTCCCTTTATAAAATATATTCCATAATCAAGATGGGTCATGAGAATCCCTAAGAAAACCGGCAGGACAACAAGCGGCTTTTTGTTTAAGCTGAAAATCAGCGTCAGAAATAAATAGACTGAAATAAACAAAAGATAAAAATCCCTAAGTACCGGAAGAAATAAAGAAAGAATTCCTCCGCCAAAAAGGAATAAAAACAAAATGCTGGGCAAAAAATAGCTTATCTTGAATGAAGTCTGCGGGTACTTCTTGGCAAAATAACCCCGGTGCAAGGCATAGCTGGCTATCTGTTTCAAATGAGGCACAAATAATGGCCTGCGGTGATGATAGACTAACGCTGCCGGGTCATAAATAATCTTCTGCTTAAGCTTCTTGGTTATATCCAGGCAAAGCTTGGTATCTTCTCCGGGCCAATACCTGGTATCAAAACCACCAAGCTGCTCCATTATGGTTTTACGCACCAGAAGATTACAGCTAGGATAATCTACTACTGCTCTCTTCTTTCCGGGTACGTAACGATAGGCAAAAGGCCCGCTGACTAATATTGATGAATAAACTAACCCGCTTGCCTGCTGCATCAAGCCATCTTCAGAAGGCGTAACAGCCGGGCCTCCTACTGCTGCAACTAAGGGATCGCTAAAATTAGATACAGCCTTTTGCAGCCAATCCGATACAGGATAAACATCATCATCAATAAATGCCAGGATCTCTCCATGGGCGTGTTTTATAGCAACATCCCTCTTCTCACCCGGGCTTAAGGGGCCGGTAGGAATAACCTTGATTAGTTCTTGGTTCGTAGTTCTTGGTTCGTGGATTAGCGAATCAGAAAAAAGCTCGTCCGGCAGGATAATAATCTCAAAGTCAGAATAATCCAACTTTAAGCATTTACCTACGCATTCTTCTAAATTCTTTTGCCATGCCTTTACGGCGATAATAATCGATACGGTCATAGTATTTTAGAATATACATCCGGTAGAATACTGCCAGGGTATCCCAGATAATAGCGAAGGTAGCCCGGGGGCCAATTCTACCGTAATGCCTCTGGGGCTTAAGCACTATCGGGGCTTCGACAATCTTATATCCTAAATAATTCGCATTAACTAAAACTTCCAAATCAAAAGCAAATTTCTTAACCAATACCCGGCGAAAAACATTCTTTAATACCTCAATCTTGAATAACTTCAACCCTGTCTGGGTATCATGGCAAGGCAGATTAAATAACAGTCTGACCAGCCAGTAATAAACCATGCTCATTACTTTACGCTGCAGAGGATACTGCACAATAGAATTGGGATGAAGCTTGGAGCCAATAACTATATCCGCCTTATCCAACTGCATTATGTCAAAAAGGGCCTGGATTTGCACCGGATGCAGGTCCATATCCGCATCCAGAAAAGCTACATAGTCACCGCTGACATAACGTAAAGCCTTCTTGATAGCCCTGCCCTTGCCATGATTATAGTTATTCTTTTTAACTAAAAGTTTTCCCGGATATTTACTGCAGAGCGCCAAGGCCAATTCATAGGTCCTGTCTGTTGAACCATCATCTAAAACAATCAATTCCCATAGGCCTCCGAATTCATCAAAAGTCCGGGCAGTCTCTATGATGCTGCTTTCTATCCGGCCCTCTTCGTTATAAGCCGGCATGATAATAGAAATTTTCTCCTTAATTCCTAGCATCAGGAAACTTCCTTTCTGGGTGAACGGGCTAAAATTGCATTAACCATAAAAATAAGCACTGCAACAACTGCCATTATTGACTGCACATAAAATATGCTCTTATGGAATAATATAATCGCGATAAACTGCGTAAACGTCAAAATCAAGAGATACTTTAAGAAACGGTAATCCTTGATAGAAAGAAAATAATTAATATGTATGTACAGCATGGCATAGAAGGTCATGGAAATACTGAATATCCTGCCTAATTGAATAGATGCAAAAGGCGCTTTCCCGGTAAGTATCTTTAATACAAAATGGGGAAAGAGATTATAGAGTAACGCGCCGGATAAACATAATAAAAATGCGTAAAATAAACTCTTTGTTAATGTAGAGGCTGTTTCTGCATTCTGGGCATTAAGCCTGGAGACCCTGGGAAACATTACTATACTTATTGCAGCCGGAAGAAATAATAAAATCTTGCCAACCATCTGGGCCAAAGCGTAAAAACCTGCCTCCTCCGGAGGAAAATAATACTTAACTAATACAATGTCGGAATTGATCAAAAACATATAACAAAAGTTTCCCAACATAATAGGCAATAGATAAATGAACATACTTTTAAGCTCTGCGTCACCGATTTGCTTCTTAAAGGTAAGATATCTGCGCAAAGGTATGATGGATAAAATTAGAATAAAGAATGTCGCTAGTAAAAAAGCAGCCAAAGCCCCGGCTATCTTAAAACCCATCCCCATAAAAACTATAACTAAAATCAACTTTACAATTCCGCTTACAACACTGGAAGAAACCAACCAGCCAAACCGCTCCAAACCCTGTAAACTTCCGATAAAAATAGGCACTAACCAGGCAAAGAAAAACAAAATCGTTATAATATTGCCTGAAGCAGGCGAATATATTTTTAGCCTGGACATAGAAAAAATAATAGCCGCATAGAAAATAATAAAAGAGATAGCGATGGGAAAAGAGAGCTTGCGAAGAAGCCCGGATAAAAAAATCTTTATTGCATTACTGTCTCTTGCGGCAGACAATTCCGATGTGCGCTTGGCAACCGCCAGCTGCAATGTTATTAAAGGAGTAGAAATAAGCATATAAATAGAAAGCAGAGAATTAAAAGCCGCGAAATCTTCTGCAGTGAGACGATGAGCAATAATAAGCTGATAAAGAAGATTACACAGGCTCGTTAAAAATGTACCAAAGAAAACCAGGATTATATTTTTAAGGAATTTATCCGACTTTAGATTAAGGAATGGATTTTTCACTTAGAGTACGAGAATTGGGTAACATCCCGGCAGCTGCGCCGAACAATAACCAGAAGTATGCCGAGTTATTAACTCCCACAATAATAAAAGTGGTAGAAAAGGCAAAGATAAGAGCGCTCAAAACAGAAGCTGTTAAGCCTATGAATACAGCCTGTTCATTCCATGATACATCCTTTTCAGGGGAAACGATCTTCTTGAATGCCCTCCAGAAAAATACGGCAAAAATAGATAAAAAAGAAAACAACCCAACTATCCCCATTTCAGCTGCTACTTCTAAATAGGTGTTATGGGCATGAAGATTCAACTCTCTGGATACAGGATAGTTTGACGCCAAATCATATTTTGGATAACGGATAAATTTCTCAAATGTGCCTAATCCAATCCCCAAAACTGGGTAGTCACGAAATATCCTAAGCGCTGATTGATATAAAGGGATGCGATTAGACCAACTATTAGGATCCAAAACCGTCTTCATTCTTTCCTTATTATCTCCAAGATAAAAACTCAACGAAATCATTATTAGAAAAAATACCAGAACAAATATTCTTGACCTTTTAAATTTTATAAAAACCATCCCAGATAAAGTTATGAATATCGCCAGCCATGCAGCCCGGGAAGTATTCCATGCCAGGCATAGAAACAACAAAATAGAACCAATAAGCCCCGCGCCTTTAAGAATTTTATTCTTTGCAAAAACAAATAAAGAAAAAACAAAAGGAATAAAAAATACCAGATAAAGCGGAAATGAATAAAAAGGGATACGTTTGCCAAATACAGACCAAAGCCTTTCTTTTAAAGCGGGGTTTACTTGACAATAGTAAAAATAATCCCTAACACCACCAAGACTATAAATCAATAAGGAGAGAAGTAAAATTCCAGAAAAAACATACAAGCTCTTCCTGGATTGACAGACTATCATGCTCCCTATAGCAAAGAAGACAACATAGACAAGATAACGGTCAAAGAAAATAGCCTGGCTATGATAAGGATCAGAACTAAAGATAATAGATAGTATGCACGCTAGGCCAAATACAGCAAAAGGACGGATTAAATCACGAACTATAAATATCTTATGGAAAAAACCCCCCCTATACTGCAGGATTTTTATAGCAAATAAAATAATTAATCCTGCGGCAAAGGTTATCTTACCCAGATATTTATGTTCATAAGGAGCAAGGATAATAAAAATAGATGCGGCCCCCAACAGCAAATAGTGTAAATAATCAATAGCCTGATTCTTAGTCATCCAATATACCCTTTATCTTCTTATAAGAAATATTAAATTCCTTACAGACCCCTATAATATCATTCAAATCATCGGAATTAATACCGGATATCGCAATTATTATCTCTTCAATGCTATTTTCCCTGATAATGGCCCCAATCTTATTCCGCGAGCCTAACACCGGAACTCCGTTAATCTTACTGCCGATTTTCCTGGGATCATCATCAATAAAACCCACAGCTACATAATTTAAATCTTTATTTCTTTTAATCTCGCGTACGGCCATCTCTCCTATATCGCCGGCTCCAAAAATAAGCACACGCTTACCCTTTGCGTTGCTCTGTAAGCGGACAAAAAACTCTCCCAGTATTCTAAACATAAACCTCGAACCCATGATCAAAAAAAGCAATAACAGCCAGTCAATAAAAAATACAGCGCGAGAATAATCCTGGAATCGATAGGTCAAAGTAACAAATAAAATTGAAAGAATAGACCCTAAGCTTACCACCTTAAACATAGTAAAAAAATCCGATAGACTGATATATCTCCATACGCCCCGATAGAGGCCAAAAGCAAAAAATACTGACATTTTTATGCAGATTATCCAGGGTAATGACTGCTGTAATAAAGGTAAGCCGCTTCTAAATAAAACACTGCCTTCAAAACGCAAGAAATATGCAGCGTAATAAGCCATACATATAAGCACAAAATCCAGAAATACCTCTACCATCCTTCGCTTATGCATAAAAACCGTATTAAGTAGAGTCTTTTCTCCTGACTTTTTGCGCTGTTCTGACTTAAATTTACTGCCATAGTTTGTCCCTTCAAACAGAAAAAGACCGAAGAATATTAGAATAATAAAACCCAGGATAGCCATTAAAGAAACAAACATTATGTTTGGCTTAATATATAAAATTGCGATAAAACCAAAAATTAAGCTA
>JAHKBC010000133.1 GCA_018825725.1 Candidatus Omnitrophota bacterium | reverse complement strand
GATCTGTTCAAAGTTAATGGGCATTGAGCTTTATCAAAAGACTTTAGGAATCATCGGATTAGGCAGGATAGGAAGCGAGCTGGCTAAAAGGGCTATATCTTTTGGTATGAAGGTATTGGCTTATGACCCGTATTTATCCAAGGAGGCAGCCGAGAGGCAGGGGATCCTGATGGTGGAGTTAGCGGATATTTACAAACAGGCGGATTTTATTACTGTGCATGTTCCTTTAACCGAAAATACCAAGAGTATGATTTCGGATAAAGAGTTTTCCCTGATGAAAAAGACTGCGCGCGTGATTAATTGCGCCCGCGGCGGAATTATTAATGAACAGGCATTGGCGCGCGCGATTAAAGAAGGTAAGATTGCAGGCGCGGCGCTGGATGTTTTTGAAAAAGAGCCTCCGGATCCTGCTTCGGAATTGCTTAAAATGGATAACGTTGTAGTCAGCTGCCATTTGGGCGCTTCTACCGAAGAAGCCCAGCTTAATGTGGCCATAGAGGTAGCTGAATGCGTGCGGGATTATTTATCCGGCAAAGGTATACGCAATGCCGCAAATTACCCCAGTATAGACGCCGAACTCTACCGGGTATTAAAACCTTATATCGTTATGGCCGAGCAATTGGGAAGTTTTTCCAGCCAGGTGACAGAAGGCAGGATAGCTGAGGTGGATATTAAATATAGCGGTGAGATAACCAAATACGATACTGCTTCTTTAACCATGGCGTTAATTAAGGGCTTGCTTACTCCGCTCTTGCCGGAGGCAGTGAATTTTATTAATGCTCTCTCTATTGCCAAAAGCCGCGGGATTAAGATCAACCAGACCAAGACTTTTGCGGATGAGGATTTTATAAATCTTATTACGCTTAAAATAGTTACCGATAAACAGACCAAGCATATTGCCGCTACACTCTCTTCGGATAGGGAAGCCAGGATAGTCAAGATTGATGATTGTTTCATTGAAATCCAGCCAATAGGTTTTTTAATCATCATTGAAAACGAGGATAAGCCGGGGATTATCGGTAATATCGGCACTCTCTTAGGAAAGAATAATGTGAATATTGCGGCTATGACCTGCGGCAGGAATGCCCGCGGAGGCAGGGCTATCAATATCGTAAACATAGACAGCGCGCCGGATCAGGATATATTGGAAAAGGTCAAGAAGATCCAGGGGGTTCTTTCGGCAAAACTTATTAAAATATAGGAGTATTGCAATGTTTAAGCGGGTATTAGTTTTATTAGCGGTGATACTTTTTTGTCCGGCGGCTTTAGTCTGGGCGGTAGAGTTGGATATTGTTTACAGCGCAGATACGCACGCCATGCTTTATGCCTGCAGTTGTCCTATAGAAAAGGACGGAGGCGTGGCCCGCAGGGCAACCTTAGTAAAGCAGCTTAGAGCCAAAAATTCAAATATGCTGCTTTTGGATGCAGGAGCCTTCTTTGCCGGCGGCGCTATGGATGAATATTCTCAAAATACAGAATTGGACAAAGATAGGACGCTAATTAACTTAAAGGCCATGGAGTTGATGCGTTACGATGCTTTATGCGTCAGCGATAATGAATTTAATTTCGGTGGTGAATTTCTACAGGATGTTATAGGAAAAAGCAGCGTTAAATTTATTTCATCTAATATTTCATTAGATAAGGTGTTGCCGTATTTGATTAAGGATCTCGGCGGTTTAAAAGTCGGAATAATCGGTTTGACCTCTCGAGCCGCAGTTATTAAGTCCGGCGGGATGAATTATATTGAGCCGGGTATAGCCTTAGAGAAATACCTGAAATTATTAAAACGCCAGGGGTCGGACCTGATTATAGTTTTGAGCCGCATGAACGAAGAGGAAAATATTGCCTTGATTAATAGCATAAAGGGCATAGATGTTCTTATTGCCGGAGTTAGCAGCGCCAATAAAGAACAATTGTCTAAGATACAGGATACGTTTTTATTGAGGCCATCCTGGCAGGGCCGTAAATTAGGAGTATTGAGTTTGACAATAGAAGGCAAGAAGATTGTTAAGGATATTGCCCGGGAGCTGCGCGCTTCGGATGAAGTGGATAATGATAAAGAGGTAAGCGCGATACTGCCGCGCTGTTTTTCAGAGCGCGAATGCGCTAAAGAGGGTTTAGTTGGCCTGTGCCATAATCCCGGAGAAATTACTGCAACCTGTTCTTTTATTGAGCCAAACAAAGTAAAGCTTATGGTTATTTCAACCAGGGATTGCGTTACCTGTGGGCCCGAGCCGGTAGTGAATAACCTCAAAAATATTTTTCCAGGCCTGGATACGAGGTATCTTTGGTATCCTGAAAAAGAAGCTCTGGATTTGACGCAGAAATTTAAGATCCAGGGCTTGCCAGTATACATATTAGATAAAGAGGTGGAAAAAGAAAAGGCTTTTGAGGGTTTTAAGGCAAACTTAATAGAAATAGGCGGGCGTTATTTGTTAAAACCGGAAAAAGCCGGGCTCTCTTACTTTCTCAATCGTAAATATGAAAAAAACAGGCTGGATTTATTTGTCAGTTTATATGATAATGATACTGTGCAGTTGTTAGAGGTGATTAAGGAGTTTAATCCGGTGGTGCATTTTCTGGCTATTTATAAAGAGGGAGTTTTTGAAGCCAAAAATGGACAATCCGAGATTGAAGAAGACTTGCGCAGCTTATGCGTGCGCAAGATTTATCCTGCTTTGTTCTGGAATTACATTAGCTGCCGCGCTAAGAATATCAAAAGCGCCTGGTGGGAGGATTGCCTTGGGCAAGATGCGCGAAAAATAAAAAAGTGCGCTCAGTCACAAGAGGGCCAAAGCCTTTTAGAGGAGAATATTAAAACAAACAGTGAAATAGGGATACTCTACGGGCCGACTTATATAGCCAATAATAAAGAGGTATTTGGTTCTAAGGGTATACCTTCAGCAGAGGATTTAAAAAAAGTACTTAAACAATAACAAAAGCGAGGCCGAAAAATGAATAAACCAAAGATTTATCTTCTTGATGTTACTAATCGCGACGGAGTACAGACATCGCGCATCTGCCTTTCCAAGCTGCAGAAGACCATGATCAATCTTTACCTGAATGAGATGGGTGTATATCAATCGGAATTCGGTTTTCCCATTACCCATCACGAGACTAATTATATTAATGCTAATTTGGAATTGGCTAAAAAAGGGGTATTAGCGCCTATTCGCCTGAGTGGTTGGCTGCGCGCAATTAAAAATGACGTAAAACTTGCTTTTAAACTTGCCCCGCAACTGGAGTATATAAATTTGTCCATCTCTACTTCTGATCAGATGATCGAACACAAGTTTAAAGGCAAACTGGATTATAAGAGCATAATTGGCGAGATGACCGAGGCGGTTAAGGAAGGCAGGAGATTGGGCGCTAAGTGTATCGGCGTAAATGCCGAGGATGCTTCTCGGACCAAAATGGATTATCTGGTGGAATTTGCCCTGGCGGCTAAGGAAGCCGGCGCAGACAGGATAAGATACTGCGACACCTTGGGATTTGACTCGCCCTTTACTATCTATGACCGGATCAAAGCATTAGCAGATAGTGTGCAGCTTCCTATTGAAGTACACTGCCACAATGATTTGGGAATGGTAGTGGCTAATTCGGTAGCCGGAGCCATGGCTGCCAATGACGCAGGAGTAGACGCTTTTATTAATACCTGTATTAATGGTATGGGGGAGCGGGCAGGAAATGCAGACCTGGTGGCGGTAATCCTGGCTATAAAATATGCCAGCGGCCTAAAAGATAAATATACCCTGGATGAACGTATTGACCTAAAAGTCGGCTGGAAAATCTGTAAATATGCCTCTTATGCTTTTGGTATACCCATACCGATAAATCAACCAGGGGTAGGCTCAAATGCCTTTGCTCATGAATCGGGTATCCATGCCGACGGAGCGCTTAAGGATAGCCGCAACTATGAGCTTTATGATTTTGAGGAATTAGGCAGAGGTGAGCCAGAGATAATTGAGACCGGAAGGAAGATAACCGTGGGCGAGTATTCCGGGATAAAAGGTTTCAGAAATGTTTATGACAAACTGGAGGTTGTTTTTAAAGACGAAAAAGAGGCGACTGAAATCTTAGAGCTTGTGCGCTATGCCAATGTGCATAATCAGAAGCCATTGGTCGATGATGAATTGAATTTTATCGGCAAGTATCCGGATATTGCGCGTAAAATTTTTACCATGAGCCCGGCGAGTGAAATATAAAATAAAGAGGAAAAAATAATGAATAGAGTAGTCGTAGGAGCGCAGTGGGGAGATGAGGGTAAGGGTAAGATTATTGATATTCTGGCTAAGGATGCCGATTATATCGTGCGCTATCAGGGTGGCAGCAACGCCGGGCACACGGTAGTGGTTGACGGCAAGAATTATATTTTTCACCTTATACCCTCGGGAATTCTGCATAAAGGCAAAATTTGCTGTATCGGCAATGGCGTAACCGTCGATCCAAGCGCGTTGATCAAAGAGATAAAAGAATTAGCCCATATGGGTATCAATATCGGCGGACGACTCAAGATTTCCCCTTTGTGCCATATTATTTTTCCCTACCATAAGATCCTTGATGATTTACGGGAAAAGAAACTAGTGCATAAGATCGGGACGACCCGCAGGGGTATTGGGCCGTGTTATGCAGATAAAATTAACCGTTGCGGCATAAGGATGGTTGATCTTTTGAATCCCCGGGTATTAAAAGATAAACTTATGAATAATCTTGAAGAGAAGAACGAAATATTCAAAAAGGTTTATCATCATAAGGGTTTTGATTTTCCTCTTCTTTACCGTGAATATACGGGTTACGCGGCCGCGCTGGCAAAGTATGTTGTTAGTATCAGCTCTCTGCTTGAGCAGGCCAACAGGAGTAAAAAAGATATTCTTTTTGAGGGCGCTCAAGGCACATTTCTGGATATTGATTTCGGGACTTATCCTTATGTTACGTCTAGCTCGGCAATTTCCGGAGGCTGTACTATCGGTTCAGGCGTACCTCCGCATTTTATCGATAAAGTTATTGGTGTTGCCAAGGCTTATACTACCCGGGTGGGTGAAGGGCCTTTTCCTACTGAATTTACTCAAGAATTTAGCCGAATAATAAGGGAAAAGGGCAGTGAGTTTGGAGCTACTACCGGCAGGCCTCGCAGATGCGGGTGGTTTGACGCGGTAATGGTAAAACAGGCCGTTTTAGTTAGCGGAATCACGGAATTGGCGCTCACAAAACTGGATATTTTAAGCGGCCTGAAGTCAATAAGCGTAGCTGTGGGCTATAAATACAAAGGTAAAACTTTCAAATATTTTCCTTATGATTGCGAGGTTTTGGAGGGGGTAAAACCGGTGTATAAGGAATTGCCAGGTTGGAATGAAAACGTAAGCAGCACAAAGCATTACAAAGAATTTCCCAGGGATTTTCGTAATTATGTTGATTTTCTTCAAGATATATTGGGCGTAAGAATATCCATGGTATCAGTGGGTTCTTCGCGCAGTCAGACTGTATTTATTTAAATAGAAATATCTTGACTATAATT
>JAHKBC010000132.1 GCA_018825725.1 Candidatus Omnitrophota bacterium | reverse complement strand
GAAAGTATTTATTGGTCTAAAGCTAAATATTTATCCGGCCGGCTCACAGCCGGTAATATTTCATTGATTTATTTTGGCTCAATCGGCATCTCGGAAGCTGCCTGGGAAGGGCATCAGCAGGAAAAATTCGCAAAACCAGATTTAAATTCCCAGGCAGTATCATTGTTTATGCTCCTGGATTACAAAAGGTATTTCCCGAATGCGGATATATGTCTTAGTTACGATTACAAATTTGTCCAGAAGACTATGCTTATCAGGCATGCGAATCTAGGGTTCATATTATTCCCGGGAGGCCTGGAGGTACTGGATGTTTTTTTTGAAGTGTTATGCCTTATTCAGACCGGTAAAATTCAGCCAGTGCCGATAATATTAATCGGCAGAGAATTTTGGCAGCGTTTAGATGACTGGCTTGTTAATACTTTTCTGCCTGCTAAAGTTATATCTGAGTCTGACCTGAATCTCTATCGTATTGTCGATGATATTAAAGAGGCTGGAGAGATTATTCTAAATTGGAAGAATGATGAAAATAGGGTTTCCAGTTCTCCCCTAATCAGGGACGGTTCTAAAGCCAATCGGAGCCTTTTATATAGTAATGGCCTGGATATCGCTTATTTTGAAAGAATCATTAAAGAGGCCGCAGGCTTGATAAATAACCCGGCTCGTATTGAAGCTTGCATTGTTGGTAGCGTGCGTTTTCTCAGAACAGGGAGCATTATTGTCGGTATCTGTAAAGATGTCGATATTGTCCTTATACTAGAAGAAAACAGACTTCCGAGGGGAAGTTCGGCACATCTCTGGAAAAGATTGCATGCTGAGTTTATGCGTGTAGTAAAAACTATCCTGTATGAGCGATGCCCAAATTATGGATTGAGGCCTTTAATAGAGGTGGAAGATGGGGAGGTTTTTAATTTAGCCACATTAACCATTCCTTTGCCTGAAGGAAAAAACAAAGAAATTGATTTAGATATATTTTCCCGTAACTCTCTAAAAGAGCAAGTACAGCACGTACTTGAAAGGTTGACTAATCTTGCCAACTATCGAAATTGGCCCTATCTGCTCAAAATATATATAGAATTAGTGTACTATATAGGAAATGATGAGATCTATAGGCAGATGAGAGAGTTATTTTTTAATAACCTTAATCGAGTCCACGAGAGTAATGCATACAATGTCCGCGTTTTCTTAACAGAACAACAGCGCAAAGAAATTTTACGGGTAATAGTATTATTGCAGCGCCCCTCTAAAAAGATAGAATTATTGGAGCGTATTGCGCGGCGGATGAGAGAATCTGTTTCGCCGGAGGCCGACATAATCTCCGCCGCCTCACCGGCGGTAGTTCTAAAGAGGAAACCATCACCGCTTAGACGAGGGAAAAAGTTTTTACAAAATGATGGCGGAGGAAGAAAGGGGCCTAATGATAATGCCTTCAATAAAATATTAAAGTTTATCCATTTAATAAGCAAGAATAAACCTGGAGAAGAACGATTAACAAGGGCCTTTTATGAGGCAGTAAATTGGAATATATTCAGTCCAAAGGCAATAGAAGAAATAAGTGCTTTATTAGATATCTGTTTTTTCCCCGAAGCGACGAGTAACATAGCCCATCGATATAGGACAGAAAATTTGATTAGCGCAAGAAGATTCCTAGAGTTCTTTGATGATAAAAGAGGGGAGATAGAAAGTTTATCTGCAGAGCTATGCAAGGCATGTTATGGTGTTCTATATGATATTTATTTTGGTTATAGGTCTTTCAGCGAGGCTTTATCGAGCCAGGAAGACGAAGAATCATTCTACTCTCCTACGGCAGAATTTCAAGAGATTATTAAGCGGTTCGGTAACCGAGACATTATGGTTGTTGATGTCGGTGCTGGCACCTGCAAAGAAAGTGTAACGCTCGTCCAATCTTTCGATAATATCTATATGCATGCGTTTGATGCGTTTGCTTTTAATATTCGCTTTCGTTTAGAGCAGATTATAACGAATCCTTTATCGGCCTCCCTAAGAAAGCGGTTAAAATTCTATGTCCGTGATTGCCGATATGGACATGAGGGGACAGGTCTTGCGGACCATTCGGTAGATTTTATAATGCTTACAGGCCTGGCGCTTGGTTTTGAATATAAGGAGGATAAGGAAAAGAGTTTTAGAGAAATATGCCGGGTTATCAAAAACGGAGGCACAATTTTCTTTGATGCTTTTGGTGGCTATCAGGAGGTCCGTTTCATAAAAGAGAGATTGGCTACATATGGTTTTTATTTTAACAGCATTTATCCGGAAGAAGGATTACGTGTGCAAGGATTTAATTATCCTTGGTTTTTGTTTAGAGTAAGTAAAGGGGTTATTAGTTCACCGGTGGGGATAAAAATCCCCGTCGCCTCGCCGGTTGATAACCGCGGCGGCAACGAGTTCGTAAGGGCAGGGGTGGTACCTCGGAGCGCGTCCCCTATAAACGAGGAGTCAGTCGACTTTGGGTTGGTTAAAGTTACCTTCACCCCGAAAAGCGGATATCTGCAATTTCACTACACTAGTCATATAGACCTCAGAGTGAAAGAGTATTTTGGCATGAGTCTTAAGCCAGATTTCAAAAACGAGTATAGAATAGATTACAGTCCACAGTGGCTTAATTTTATATATTCTCTTTCCTTTGCCGAACCTCCATTTGGCGATTTTTACGATGGCGGAGAAGGCGGATGCGTTCTTGTTTTAGCAGACCATGCAGTCGCTACATTAAGGGAAAAATTCGTCTGGCCGCCGTATGCGTTAGGAAAGTCGTTAGGTCCCAAAAAGGGAGAAACATCGTTACGAATTATCTCTATGAGCGATCACAAAAAAATAAGTTTAGTCCTGGAATTTTGGTATGATGATTCTACGCGGATAAAAGAGAGCATAAGGCGCGTTAAAGACATGTTGAAGGCTGCACAGGAATTTGCCAGCTCGGCTGTAGAAACAAACTCCGCCGTCTCACCGCTGGTATCAGGGAACACTTACAGCTTCACCTTAGCACCTGGTACAAAACCAATCGGGTACCTGTCCCCCGCGAGATTCAGCGCATCGCGACCGAGCTCGAGTCCAGTCAGAAACGAGGGAGTCCTGAGCGTAAGTGAAGGACCGCTAGTACCGGGCCGCTCCAGTTCGCCTGTCAGCAACAATGGAGATAGAGAGAGGGTTGAAAAGTTTATAAGAGCATATGGTTTGATTCCTCTAGGTATTAAATATGTTCCATTCTCCAATCTTAAGGCAGCCTGCACGAGTTTAAAAAAATTGCCAGATAACGTTAAACCTTATTTAAAGAATATAAAATTAAAATTTACACGAGAACTTTCTTTTTGGGATCCAAATAATGACACTATCAATATAGAAAGAAGCGATTATCCTCTTCTGACTAGCAGCACAGAAGAGTTTTTGCACGCATTTATTTATAAGAAACTCTCAATAGAAGAATGGCGAGAACTGATTAGAAAGGCCGAATTTAGGTACATTACCAACGCAGGGGAAAGAGTTGATGTGGATAGTTTAAATTTATCACAGGTTAAACAATCGGACTATTGGAACTGGGAAAAGAAGGTTATGACGCTAAGGGGTGAGACAATTTGGATAAACATATGCATGTCTCAGCTTATACCAAAGGCGCCTGTTATTGTAAAAGCGGTATCGCGGGTAGTTGACGGGTTTTTCCCGCTACCATTCTCTGAACAACTGATCGGCTTTGAAATTTATGAAGTCCATAAATTGTGGCGCCTTAATTTAGAACATGCTTACTCCAATCCTTCTGAATACTTAGCATTAGCCGGCGTTTTGTTATTGGATCGGGAGGCTCTAATAGAGTCAAATTTAACAGATAAATTTTTAAATTTCCCGTTAGACAGCAAGCTGCTCGATTTTAACTATGAGAGCTCTACCGCCTCGCCGGTGCGCCGCTCCGGCTCTCCGGCAGCCGATAAAACCGCCGCCTTCTCGCCGCTGAAGAGGAATTATACCTTTTGGGTAAATGGCTTTGAACTGCAGGTTCCAAAAAGGTTAGCAAAGGAAATAGCCGGTTTTATAGCCCCAATAAAGTACATACTCAAGCAATTGGAAACCAACCGGATGCATTGCCGGGCCCCGCCAAAGTGGCAGTTAATCATTACCACTGATCCTTCCTTAATCTATAATGTGCTCACAATGAGCACGTGGCATCCAGAAACGTCTACCCACGTTGTTTATATCCATCCGGAATTATTTAAGTTCTCCAAAGACCAACAAATAGAATGGTTTTTTAATTCACTAGATAGGCTTGGTAAAATTCACAAAAGAAGCATAATCTGGCATAATCACAGCGCCTCGCCGGTGGATGGAAAAACAGAAAGGGCCCCAAATACATATAAGCTTGACGTTGAGTCTCACGATAGACTCCATAGGATTCTCCTGCCGTCGGCAAACAATCTATTTGATAAAGGGTGCTTTCAGGATGCGGCAGGTTACTACCTGGAGGCTTATAGGGTTCTTCTGCCTACCGAAGATGGAGCCTATCTTCCCGAGAAAAATCATATCTTAAGCCGGCTAACCAATAATTCCGCCGCTTCGCCGCCTCACCGCTCCAGCTCGCCGGCGGAGGAATTTTCTTCACAAAAGGAAGAAAGGTTGATCCTCGTGGATGACCACGATTCGCCACGCGGGAGCGAAACCAAGCGAAAATCGCATGAGGGTGAAGGTAAGCTGCATAGAGGATTTATGGCTCTTATTTTTAATCGTAAAGGCAAGGTGTTGATTACGCGTAGGAGCGAGCTAAAGCCATTATGGCCTGGTCATTGGGATGCTTCTTGTTGCAGCCATCCTCGTTACCCCAATGAGACCTATGAACAGGCAGGGAATAGGAGAATACCCGAAGAACTGGGTATTCATTGTGGCGTAACAATGCTTCTCAAATTTATTTATCATGCTAAGTATGAAGACAAAGGTTCAGAGTGGGAAATGTGCGCTTTTCTTATAGGTAAATATGATGGCGAAATTTCACCAGACCGAAAAGAGATTTCTGAGCATAAGTTTATGACCGTTGCCGAACTCGAAGAAGATATGCGGGACAAACCCCAGCTTTATACCCCTTGGTTACTTATAGGATGGAAAAAATTGCAAGATTTTTTTGACCATTCCGGATCCAAAGAAGTATTGGGGTCCTCCAGCCCGGTATTTATTCTTAGAAGTCGTCAGGTCACTAGATTAGATGACCAGAAGAGAAGACCATCTGGAGAGATCAAGGCTATTCTTTTTGATTTAGACGGGACGCTCTATAAGAGCTGGCGATTGCAGTGGCGCTTTATTAAGGCGGGAGTGGAATTAGTGGCACGAACACACGGCATAGGTGCATTTAAGGCGCTATTGCGTATCAGGAAAGCGCGGGAAGATTACAAAAATAAGCATGGATATAAAGGTACAGTAGTCGACTTATTGCCGCAGTTTGGAATAACGCTCCAGCAATGGGCAGAGGCCATTGGGAAGATAAATGCACAACCTTATCTTAAGCCCGATAGAAAGATCATATCTGTGTTGGTTGATCTTCAGGCAAGTTATAAAGTAGGCATGCTTACCAACAGTTTGTCCAGCCTGACGGAAGATATGCTCGATGTTATGGGGTTAAAACAAATCTTTAAAGAAAAAGTGATAGCATGTCTTGGCAATACGATAATGAAGCCACAAAAAGAGGTTTTTGTTCTTGCTGCCAAGATGCTGGGTGTATCGCTTGCAACTATCGTTATGATCGGCGACAGCCAAAGCGATATTCCGCCAAAAGAAACAGGCATGGGTTTTATCTTAGTCAAGGGACCTAAAGATATCTATTATCTTCCGCAGATGATTACAGAGCTAAAAGCTAGCTCGCCGGCTCAAAAGCAAAGCGCCTCGCCGCCGGGGTGGAGGATTTTTTCTAAAGAAGGGATTTTGCTGAAGAAGGTGTATCTTGTTCAAGAACTAATGGCCTTAGGCGGAATACCGAGGGATATTACCGGATGGCAGGTTGCCTCTTTAGAATATTTGCAAGAGGTTAAGAAAATGCTGTTGCGGTTTCCCGAAAGAGATCTCCGGCAGGTTAAAGAAATCCGGTTCATTCATTGGTATAAAAGTTTCGGGGTTATTTTCAAATATCTTCCTATATGGAGGAGTATATTGTTTTGGCTGGGGGTAGGCGGCTATGCTATACCGGAAAAAGAGCAAATAAACGCCGTATTAATGCCAAACAGGAAAGTTTTTTGCTGGGTATTTGCCCATGAATTGGGCCATGTGATTATGGAAAACAACCCTGAGATTGCAAATAGGCTTGCCCAAAAGTCCTGGAGGCCTATTAGCAAGGATGGCAACCGGACTAACCCGGCGTCATTACTTCTTTTATTATCCGAGGGCGCTGTTGCTTTGTTTATAGTATCGCATTTTTATTTACATATGTTTGGTTACTTACAGATATTCTCAGCACCTTTGGCTGCTATTGTCATTGCTATTGCTATAACTACAGGGAGTATTATTTCACTGGCAACTGGTGGTATTATCAGAAAATTTGTTGATTTTATGAAAGGAAAAGTAATCTGGACTTTTGACGCTACAAAACCATGGAGTATGTTGACGTTTTATTCTTTGGTAGATAACAGAGAAGAGGCGGCCGACCTTCTGGCTACCCAGCTGATTTTTCCAGATTTGCTAAAGAAAAAGAAGGCCCTTGCGGAAAAAGCCGGCATTGTGCGCGATAAAATTTTCGAAGATACAAAAGATAATATATTCGCTCAAGGCAGAGGACGTATTGCCTCTTCCGGAAAGGTTTCTTGGAATTCTGGCCTTGTTGCATCTTTTGTCCTTCACGGGTGTATAGTCAGTTTCTTTACGCCCGCATGGACTATTCTCTTTCCGGTATTAGAAAGCGATGTATTCTGGGTTATTGCTCGGGTTGCCCAGTGGGGTATGATAATTACAGGGTATTACTACTTCCTGATGCGGCCTATCATCGGATTGTCGATAAATTTACCCACTTTTCTTAAGAAAATGAATGAACCGTGCAAGCGTATTTTTAGGCAGATGGTTGCAAGTACGGCCTTAATTCTCCGTGAGGCGACGTATTTTGTAATTGTTTTATTGCCAGTTATGATTATTCTTTGGCCCTCTCCGGTGGAAAAATTGTTCAAACAAGCAGTTATCGAAGCTAAAAGTTTCCAATCTCAAAAGTATGAAAAGGAAAATTTAGCCCAATTCTTAATGCGAGGCGCAAGGCCTTCAGAAAATGTTATGGAGGCAGAGTTGGTGCCATTAAAAAAGAAGGGTAATCCTTTGGATGATGAGCTGGATATTTCTGTTCCCGTTATTAGGGTCGAGGTCCAAACAGGAGAAATCGATTTCGAAGCTGATTCGGTCAATATGTATTATCGCGAGCATCCAGTCAGTTTATATTTTCCTTCCATAGAGCGTATAAATGGCAAAATAGTAGATTTATTTGACCTGCCCCAGCACACATTTAATGTTAAAGAATGCGGGCATGGCCAGGCCTGTATTGGCATTGGCGATAAACCTACCGGTAACAAGTGGCGATTGTTGACGATTGAAGACTTAAGAAAGGTTAAGGCGCTGCGAATTACAATTGAACGGTCTGATCCAGGCGTCATAAGTTTCTTTTTATTAAGGGAGACAAAAGAGGGGGATTTAATTGATACGAAACTTTGCGAACGCAGATTACATGGCGGCAGGCAAAAAGTTGACATTCCCTTGGAAAATGCGGCCCCGGAAGACGTGCTAAGGGTAGCGAAAAGTATGCTATATTTAAATTTTGATTTTGCCGGCACTTCACATTTGTACCGGGCAAGAGTAAAGGTGGTCGAAGTGGAGTTCGTAGGAAGAAAAAAAACAGATTCCTCCAGTTTACCGGTGGCGCAGCGGGGACACTCTTCCGATTGGATGGAAAGACGACCCTCGAATGAATCAAAGAACGACCCTGAGGAACACGCCGCCTCGCCGGTTGATAACCGCGGCGATGTAAAAGAGAAGTTACTTAATATTTGGGAAAAGTCGATCGGTAGGCTGCTGGATGTTGATAGCGAGATAAAATTTTTCTTCAAGACCGGCATTATAGCCGTTATTGCTGCTCTCATAGGTGTATTTGCCTTATTAAAATACTTCTCAACGGAGATGAATATCACCGATTTTGTAAAAGCCATTTACGATGATCCCGGGATATTTCTGACGATATGGCTGAGTATGGGTGTAGGCATTTATTGCTTCGTTATCATTCCGGTCATGATAGCCCTTTATTGGCTTGATGAAAAAGTTGACTCCCTGCTTCGCCCGAATGCTTTAAGAGAATTAGGACAACTTGTCCAATATTTAAAGTCTGTCGATGCAATAGAGAAGTATCCTGACCGTAATCAGGGATTGCTGGTGGAGATAAGCTGGCATCTCCAGTCTATTTTAAACATCTTGGATACTTCTTTAATCCGCCTTTTGCTGCGTTTTGACCTTGAAGGCCTACAATGGAAGTTATTCCCGCGGCATTTATTGAGCCAGCTTGATTATGTAGTTTATTGGAAGCGCAATTTATTGCTTGCAAGATACTATTCCTCGGAAGTAATGTCCCTCTGGCGCTCTATCCGCAGCATGGCTGATAGAAGGATAACTCAAAACCGCCGTTTTTGTCGTCCCCAAGAGGAGCTGTCGATACTCAGAGAAGCAGCGCAGCAAATTAAGAAGGATAAACCTAGCGTTTCCTCG
>JAHKBC010000131.1 GCA_018825725.1 Candidatus Omnitrophota bacterium | reverse complement strand
GGTAAATTAAAAGAGATGTTAATCTTAACATCATTTTCGGTTTCTATGGATGAAACGCGGTATATTCTAAATGGACTACTTTTTAAAATTAGTAAAAATAATCTTGTTATGGTTGCCACTGATGGCAAGAGGTTGGCGATTATAGAAAGAAAATTACCCCAAGATATTAATAAAAATATTCAAATTATTATTCCACAAAAAACCATCCAGGAATTAATGCGTAACCTCAAAGAGGATGGGGATGTGTCGATAATTATAGGAGCAAATCAGGTGATGTTTGACTTTGGGAGTATAATAATTATATCCCGTCTTATCGAGGGAGAATTTCCTGATTATCAACAGGTTATACCGCCAGTAGCAGAAACAAAACTTAAAGTGTCAAGGGAGCAATTTTTACTTGCCACCAAGAGAGCGGCTTTGTTATCTACCCCGGATTATCAGGCAGTAAAATTAGAGGTGTTTAAAAATAAACTAGTTCTGTCTAAATCTACTCCTGATATAGGTGAGTCACGCGAAGAGCTTTCTATTGAGTATCATGGTAAAGAATTGGTGGTGGGTTTTAACCCTGGTTATATTATTGACGTATTAAAAAATCTGGTTGATCCTGTAATTGAGATGGAGTTGTCGGGAAGTGAAAAACCGGGAGTAATCCGCATTGATGGCTATACATATATTGTGCTTCCAATGAGGTTAAGTTAGCATGGAGAGGATCCAGGATACTTTACAGGCGGTTTTGGAAAATATAAAAAAGAAAAAAAAGGCTAATTGCGATAATCCATACTCTTGGCTAAGAAAAACACTATCTAAAAAAGAGCTTGTACATGTGTGGTTTAATTACTTGCATAAAGGAACACTGGGCCTAAAGGTGGATTCTTCAAGTTGGTTATATCAATTAAGCTTGCAAAAAGATAAATTATTAGGTAAACTATCCCGGTATTCCACGAGCATTAAAAATATTCATTTTACAATCGGTAGAAAGGAAGACAAGTTGTGAGTAAGAAAAAGGTTAAAAAAAGCGAAAAAGACCAATCGCAGGAGGCCGGCCGTCTAGAGGAGAAAGTAGACAAGGATAAAAAGTACGACGCTACTAATATACAGGTCTTAGAAGGCACCGAGGCGGTAAGGCGCAGGCCTGCTATGTATATTGGTGATACTTCCACGCGTGGGTTGCATCATTTGGTTTACGAAGTAGTAGATAATTCTGTTGATGAGGCCCTGGCTGGTTACTGCACCAAGATAGATATAGTGGTGCGTTCTGATAATAGCGTCAGCGTTATAGATAATGGCCGCGGTATCCCGGTAGATATTCATAAGACCGAAAAGAAACCGGCGGTTGAGGTGGCGTTGACTAAACTGCATGCAGGTGGAAAATTTGACCACCGCGTTTACAAAGTTTCCGGAGGACTGCATGGCGTGGGTGTAAGTGTGGTTAACGCGCTTTCGGATTGGCTGGAGGTTGAGATAAGGCGTGAAGGCAAGATCCATCATCAAAGATATGAGCGCGGCAAGACCGCTTCTAAATTAATTATAATCGGAAAAGCAAAAACCACCGGGACCAAGGTAACTTTTAAACCAGACAAGGAGATCTTTCATTCTATCGAGCTCTCCTATGACATTTTATCCCAGAGGCTCAGAGAACTGGCTTTTTTAAATAAAGGGTTAGAGATAACCTTAAAAGACGAACGCCACGATAAAGACGCGGTTTTTAAATTCACCGGCGGGATCGTGAGCTTTGTTGAGTATTTAAACAAAAATAAAAACTCTCTGCATAACAAGGTAGTTTATTTTGAAAAGGACAAGGAGGGGGTTCATCTGGAATCGGCGCTTCAATATAATGATGGGTATACGGAAAACATCTTTTCCTTTGCCAATAATATTAATACCATTGAAGGTGGCACGCATCTGTCGGGCTTTAAATCCGCTCTAACCAGGGCAATAAACCAGCATGCAAAAAATAAAAATTTTTTAAAGGATGGAATCGCTATTAGCGGTGATGATGTGCGCGAAGGGTTGACCGCGGTCATTTCAGTAAAGGTTCCCAACCCTCAGTTTGAAGGACAGACCAAAACTAAATTAGGCAATTCCGAAGTGGAAGGCTTAACCGCATCTGCTGTTTTTGATGCCCTCAGCGGATATTTTGAAGAGAATCCGTCTATAGCGAATAAGATAACAGAAAAAGTAATTGTCGCTTCTCGCGCAAGAGAGGCTGCGCGAAAGGCCCGGGAATTAACCCGTAGAAAAGGCGCCTTGGAGTCGGGGGGGCTTCCTGGTAAATTAGCTGATTGTTCTGAGCGTGATGCCGCGCTCTGCGAGATATATATAGTAGAAGGTGATTCTGCCGGCGGTTCAGCAAAACAAGGCCGCGACCGAAGATTTCAGGCCATACTGCCTATAAAAGGAAAAATATTGAATGTTGAAAAGGCCCGTTTGGACAAAATTCTATCCAATGAGGAGATCCGTACTATTATTACTGCCTTGGGCACGGGCATCGGAGAAGAGTTTGATGTAGCTAAATTAAGGTACCATAAGGTTGTGCTTATGGCAGATGCGGATGTGGATGGGTCACATATCCGGACGCTTTTACTAACGCTTCTTTACAGGCATATGCCGAAGTTAGTAGAAGGAGGTTATGTTTATATTGCCCAACCGCCGCTTTACAAGATTAAACGTGGCAATCGAGAGGAGTATATTCAGACAGAGAAACAGATGGAAGAATTGATGCTGGAGCTGGGCAGAGAGAGCCATTCTTTAACCAACTTGAAGGAGAAAAAGACCTTTACTGATAATCAATTTAAGGATGTTTTAAAGCTACTGGTTGAGATTGATAAGCTAAGTAAGAATTTAGATAAAAAGGGAGTAAATTTTATAAAATACCTTTCTTTTAGGCATCCTAAAACCAAAAAAATGCCAGTTTATATGGTAAAAGTAGAGGGAAAAAACCATTTTGTCTATTCAGACCAAGAGCTTGCTAAAATAACAGGTAAAGATGGAAAAGAGCTGGAAGAAGAGGCATTGGAGCTTTATGAGGCTCAAGATATTGAGCAGGTGATTAATAAAATTGAAAAAATAGGATTTGATATTAATACTTACAGCAAGGAACTGGTTCCCGCGGGTAAAATGACTTCTGAAGAAACAGCCAAGAAAGCCAAGCCGCTTTACCGTATTACCAATGATAAAGACCAGAAAGATTTCTTTACCCTGAAAGAGGCTTTTAATTATATTAAAGAGCAGGCAACTAAGGGTATGCACATCCAAAGATACAAAGGTTTAGGCGAGATGAATCCGCATCAACTGTGGGATACTACCATGGACCCGGGAAAACGCACTATGCTTAAGGTTATCCTAGAGGATGCTGTAGAGGCTGATAAGATGTTTACGGTTTTAATGGGGGATCAGGTGGAGCCGCGCCGGGAGTTTATTGAACAGTTTGCTCATCAAGTGAAAAACTTAGACATATAGG
>JAHKBC010000130.1 GCA_018825725.1 Candidatus Omnitrophota bacterium | reverse complement strand
GCCTCGATACTGACACCCCAGATATTACGGTCAATACTGTAAGGTTTTTTCTTAGTCACATCAATAGGTATATTGTGTTTATGGCAATACTCTATCTCTTCTTCACGGGATTTAAATTCCCATTCGCGCACCGGAGCAATGATCTCTAAGGCCGGATCAAGTATCCCGGCAGTAACCTCGATTCTAACCTGGTCATTGCCTTTTCCGGTGCAACCATGAGCCACAGAGGCTGCTTTTTCTTTATGCGCTATTTGCACCAGGTATTTAGCAATCAATGGCCGGCCCAAGGCTGTAGCTAATAAATATTTGCCTTCGTAAATGGCGTTAGCCTTCAATGCCGGAATGATAAAATCATTAATAAACTCATCCTGTAGATCCTTAATATAGACCTTGCTCGCACCGGCAGATAAAGCGCGGTCCTCAATAGCCTGAAGATCCTCACCCTTACCTAGCCCCTGGCCTAAATCCGCGATAAAACAAATAACCAGATAACCTTTTTCTTTCAACCATCGCACAATACAAGAGGTATCCAGTCCTCCGGAATATGCAAGAACTACTTTTTTCATTTTTTTGTATCTCCTGATTATTTTTGACTGCGTTATTTCAATAGTTTAATTAAAATTGCCTTTTGTACATGCATCCTGTTTTCCGCCTGTTCAAAAACCACGGAATTCCGGCTCTCAATTACCTCGTGGGTTATCTCCTGCCCGCGATGCGCTGGAAGGCAATGCATGATTAAAGCGCCTTTTTTCGCTGCCTTAAGCAAATTAGAATTTATTTGAAAAGCGCGAAATGTTCTAGACCGCAGAGAGGCCTCTTTTTCCTGCCCCATGCTGGCCCACACATCCGTATATAAAACATTGGCCGCGCAAACAGCTTTTTTGGGATCATGGAATAAACATATTTTTGCTCCTGACTCCTTGGCTAAAAGCAGGCTCTCCCGGACTATATTCGAATCCGGCGCGTATTTGGAGGGAGTTGCGATATTTAAATTCAGCCCCACTTTTGCGCAAATATACAATAAAGAATGGCAGACATTATTACCATCTCCTATATAAGCCAAAGTAATGTTCTTGAACCCGGAAAACTTCTCTCTAACAGTAAGAATATCCGCCAGGGCCTGACAAGGATGCACCAGGTCTGAAAGCCCGTTTATTACTGGAACAGAAGCATACTTAGCCATCTCCAAGACTGTTTCCTGGGCAAAGGTGCGCAGCACTATCCCATGCACATAACGGCTTAGGGTCCGGGCCACATCCTTTACTGTTTCCCGTACCCCTAATTTTATGTGTTCCGGTCCCAAATAGATGGAATTTCCACCCAATTCATACATACCCACCTGGAAAGAAACATAAGTCCGGTTAGAAGGCTTCTCAAAAATAAGAGCCAGGCTCTTTGCGGACAATGTCCGACTAAACCTGCCCGGATATTCTTTTAGTTCAGCGCTTAATTTAAGGATCTCATTTATCTCACCCAGGCTCAAATACTTTATGCAGATTAAATCTTTTTTCACCCTGTACCCTCTCCTTAATTTAACATTCCAAACCCTGCACCTATTAAAATACTAAGAAAGGTGCGGGGTTAACTTAAGAACCTCATCCAATATATCTATGGCATTATCGACCTCTTTTTTGGCCACATTCAATGCCGGCATCAAACGCAACACTGTATCGTGAGTACAATTAAGCAACAAGCCTTTTTTGATGCACTCTTCAACCAGAGATTTTCCTTCGATTTTTAGTTCCACGCCCCACATTAAACCCATACCTCTGACTTCTTTAATAACCTCATATTTCTGTTTCAAGGCAATCAATTTTCCATAAAGATAATCTCCTGTCTTCTGAGCAGAAGCTAAAATCTTCTCTTTACGGATGGTTCTTAACACTGCCAAGGCAGCTCGACAAACCAAGGGGCTGCCTCCAAAAGTAGAAGCATGCGTTCCAGGTTTAAGATACTCTGAGATTTCTTTTTTTACCAGCATTGCGCCAATCGGTAAACCTCCACCCAAAGCCTTTGCCAGAGTAAATACATCGGGAGTAATCCCGTAATTTTGCCAGGCAAACATCTTTGCTGTACGTCCAATGCCGGTCTGTACTTCATCAATAATCAATAACAACTTATGCTCATCACAGAGCTGCCTTAGGTGTAGAACAAACCCTTTATTGGCGATATTAACTCCTCCCTCTCCCTGGATAAGCTCCAACATAATACCTACGGTTTTATCATTAATAGCATTTTTTACCTGTTCAAGGTCGTTAAATTTCACAGTTATAAAACCTGCTGGAAGCGGGCTAAAACCATCCTGATACTTAGGCTGGCCCGTAGCCGCCAGGCTTGCCAAGGTCCGTCCGTGAAAAGAATCTTTAAAAGAAATTATTTCATACCTTTTCTGCTGGCCGAATTTACGGCTGAATTTTATAGCCGCCTCATTGGCTTCGGTTCCGGAATTGCAAAAAAATGCCTTAAAAGGATACTTTGTCCAGTAATTGAATTCCCTGGCAAGCTTAGCCTGCGGAATATTATAGTAATTATTAGGTATAAAAATAAGTTTAGTTACCTGGTCTTTAACTGCCGAAACCACCCTGCTAGGACAATGCCCAAGATTACCTACTCCCCAACCCGGAAAGAAGACGAGGTATTTTTTTCCATGCACATCCCAGATATAGCTGCCCTTGCCTTTAACAAACACAAGAGGCTGCTT
>JAHKBC010000016.1 GCA_018825725.1 Candidatus Omnitrophota bacterium | reverse complement strand
CAAAGTAGTCCTTACAAACATACCGGATTTTAAAAGGTGCTCTGGATTTTCAATTGTTATTTCAATGGGAGCTGCCCGATTTTCTTGATTAACCAGGGGGCTGATCTGGGTTATTTTTCCGGAAAAATCCCTATCAGGATAAGCATCCACGGTTATTCTAGCTTCCTGGCCTACATATATCTTAGGTATGTATTTCTCCGGGATATCCAGATTTATTTTTACGGTATCCATATCCAAGACCATGGCAACAGGAGTCTGTGAACTGACCTGTGAGCCGATATCCACATACATCTTTCCTATCACGCCTGTTAAGGGACTTTCTACCGGAGCCTTGTTAAACTTCAACCCTACTTCATCCCGGTCAATATAGACTATAACTTCTACTTTAGCTACTTTGTCCCCTTCGACTTTCAGCTTTTCAACAATCTTACCGGTTACCTTAGGATATACCAGGACCTCATTCTTGGCTTTAATGTTACCGGCATATTCTAAGGTCTTGACTAAATCTTTGCGCTGCGCCTTAATCACCTTAACCGGGATAACTGGCGGATCATTGTTAGCCTTTTGTTCCTCTTGCTTAGAACAACCCGCAAAGAATACAAGAAAAATAAGAAGCATAATCGGAATCTTAAATTTTAGATTTTTTATTTTCATAACAAGCCTCCTGTTGCCTTATCAAATTTGACTTTGGCCATTATATAATCATAGACTGCCTGCTTCTTATTGTATAGACTGACCTCTAACCCTAACCGGGCATCATCCAAACCTAAGGAGCTGGTGATACCTTTAGTATATTTTTGTTCGATTTCCTGTAAAGTATTTTGATATAACCCTACTTGGGCTTCTATAGAAACCATCCTGGAAATAGCGTTTTTTAAATCCAGGTATGCACTCTTTACTTCTTGGGCTATGTCCTTAATAATCTTATCTCTATTTAATCCTGCTTCCTTAAGATCTACAATGGCTTGTTCTACTTTAGACTTAGCCAGCCACCCGTCAAATATGGGCCAGGAAAAAGTAACTCCTATCACATTATAATCATTCCAACCCCGAGAGGTGCTTGCGGCAGTATGGGAACGGCTGTAATAATCCCAGGAGGCATATATATTCGGCCGATTCTCCGCTTTATTAATCTCAATATTTTTCCTGGCCATCTCAACTTGGGCTTCATACTGGCTTATCTCCGGCCTCTGTTGCATGGCCTTTAAAAAAGCCAGATCATATGCCATCTCTTTAGGCTCAAACCTAAACTCTTCCCAAGGTTTTATTGTTAGTGCCTGATCCAGGTATAACAGGCTTATTAAAATCAGATTCGCCTGCTTTAACTGATTCAAAGACGCCTCATAGGCCTGGCGGACATTTTCCAAAGAAGACTCGGATTTGATAATATCCGATTCTGGTACTTCGCCATTCTGGTATTTGGCCCGGATGTAACGCAAGTGTTCCCGGGAATTCTGTAATATGCCTTTATTTAAAATAGAAAGTTCTTCGGCTAACAGTAAAGTATAAAAAGACTTATGCACATTATAAATAGTATCTAATTTTGTTTTGTCTAAGACTGCCTGGGCAGCTTGAAAACCATATTCATTGTATTTAATGGTATTGATTGTTTTGCCGCCCTTATAAAGATACTGCCTTAAAGTAGCCTGGGTGGTTTCCTGGATGAGGTCCTTGCTGTAAGAACCTCGGGTATCAGCGACGGATGCGCTAAGGCTAAAGCTAGGATAAAAGCTGGCTTTCGATTCGGCGATCTTAGCCTGGGCCTTAACCACTTCCTCTTTTTTAAGCAGGATATCCCGGTTCTCCCTTAAAGCCAGGGCAATTGCAACATCTAGGGTTAAATTTAAATTCTCGGCATAAAGCACAACCGGCAGAATAAGGATAAAAAGTATGGATGTAAAAAAAGTATTTTTCATTTTTTAAGCGGGCTATTCTTGGTTAATATTTCGTAAACGCGGCCTAAGACTCTTAAATAATCATCCCTGTCTTGCTGAGATATCTTGCCAAAAATATCCATGGTCGTCTGCCTGCGGTCCTGTACGATCTTTTTGATTAAGCTTTCTCCTTTAGCGCTTAATTTTATTTTTATAACCCGGCGGTCTTGTGGTTCGTAAACCCTCTCGACATAGCCTGATTTTACTATCCTATCCACCAATCCGGTTGCCGCGGCAGTAGTCACCCCAATAAATTTAGCCAGACAGGACATATTCGTCTCCCCTTGCTTGTAGAGATGGTTCAAAATAAAAAATTGAGGCATGGTTATCTTATCCTTTAATAAGTCACTATTATGGCGCCGCACAAATTCGCGCATAAAAACAGGCATAATTTGGTCTAATTTGTCGGCAAATTCGGATAATGATACTCCGGACACGTTAACTCCTTTAACTATTAACTATGTTAACAATTAGGTCTGTTAAAAATATAGCATATTAACTTTATTTTGTCAAGGGTACTTCTTATCTTGGATTATCTTGGTTTTTAGAGTTATCTTTGAATGGCATTGGCGGGAAGTTAAATAAAAGATTAATCCGCAGAGGGCTTTCCAAATACCCCGATGTCCCGGAACTTCTTGTATCTTTGTTTCAAGAGGTCCTCTTTATTCAACTTATTCAATTCTTTTAAATCCTTCACTACGCTTTCTTTTATGTTATTGGCCGTGGCCTGCGCATCACAATGCGCTCCTCCCAGCGGCTCAGAAATAATTCCTTCGATTATGCCGAATTTCAATAAATCCGCGCCTGTTAATTTTAAAACTGCAGCGGCATCAGGGGCTTTAGCGCTGCTCTTCCATAATATTGCCGCGCACCCCTCCGGAGAAATAACCGAGTAGTATGAATTCTCTAAAACACTCACCCTGTCCGCGACTCCCACCCCCAGAGCTCCGCCTGAACCACCTTCGCCGATAACAATAGCAACAATGGGCACGGCAAGGGAGATCATTTCTCTTAAATTCAAAGCAATAGCCTGGGCCTGTCCGCGCTCTTCCGCCCCTATCCCAGGGTAAGCGCCGGGAGTATCAATCAATATCACTATCGGCAGCTGAAATTTTTCCGCCATCTGCATGAACCGTAAGGCCTTACGATACCCTTCGGGATGCGCACAGCCAAAATTACGTTTTATGTTCTCCTTGGTATCCCTGCCCTTTTGATGCCCCATTATTAATATCTTCTGACTATCTATTTTCGCCAGGCCTCCGATAATAGCCTTGTCATCGGAAAAACTCCTGTCT
>JAHKBC010000129.1 GCA_018825725.1 Candidatus Omnitrophota bacterium | reverse complement strand
TTGTATCTTTCTTGGCCACTGTCTTATTTGTCTTCCAGTTATTAAAACTACCTGCAATACTGACCTTTTTTGCCGCAGGCGCTAAGAACCTGAACTCAACTGCTTTTGCCTTGATTATTCTCGCCATCTCTTCCTCCTCAAATGTCTCCGGCCTTACGCCGGACGAATTTGTTCACGCACCTTTTATATATTTATACAGCCTTAAATTTACAACTCGTTAAGGACTATATGAATACTAAAACGGTGCCGGGCAAATTTTATAATCCACTAACCCGTTTATTGCTAATATTTTATGTCTAACAACCCAGCCTGTCAAGTAATTTATACCGCAACAACACTAAGCCTATTTCTATCAGCAAATAAAAGGCTCTTCTCTTTATCAATAAACAATGTCTTATTCGCCTCAATAGCAAGACACCTTGCGCGTGCCTTAACGAGATTGCTAATAGTGGCAAATCCAACTACCGGTATATCAAAACGCATATCCTGTTTAGGCCTGCTTACCTTCACTACGGTAATCCCGCCCCTAGCTAATTTTCCTGCGCGGCGAATAAGGTTATCCGTGCCCTCCAGTCCCTCTACAGCAATAACAGCTTTATCTTTTACTGCCACGGTCTGGCCTATATCAAGCCCAGCGATGTCTCTGGCTAACCCCAAACCGAATTTAATATCCTCCCACTCCAAAAGAGACGGCTGTCTCCTGGTAAGCACCCCCTTCTTAGGCAGATGCTCTTGGATGAATGTAGTAGAATCAATAAGCTTTAAACCTTCTTCCTCTAACTTATCGGCAATCCAGGAAAATATTGTAGCAGGTTTTCTGTCTTGCATACTATCAAGCAGGCTTCTTATTTCCCTATTACTCTGAACTTGGCGGCTGAATAACCTTGCAGGTGATACCTGTCCAGCCATAACAACTCTCTCTATACCCTCTTGTTTAAATATACAGGCAAGCTTACTAAAATCACCTATCTGGATCCAGTAAAGCTTATCAACCAACCTCTTAAGCGCACTCGAAGTATCTCCCTTTATTCCAACTCCAACCACAAAGTATCCTTGATTTTTGGCGGCCTCGGCAAAAATAAGCGGAAATTTTCTGTTGCCGGCAATTAATCCAATTTTTTTATCAATTCTTGTATGCATATATTTCTCAACCTATACTTTGTGAATACATTTACCTTAATCTTTTTTAAAAATATACAATAAAAATCAAAACAATATATATGCGTTATTCTTGCGATCTCAATTTAGAACGACAGGAACGGGCAATACCGCGGGAAGATTCACATTTAATAAAATCCATTAAACAAGCCACTTCCGGACAATGATTAACTTTAGCTTGAAGTTGTTTTAAGGCATTTTTAAGCGTGAGTCTTGAGTTAAATAATAACCTAAAAGCAACCTTTAACTCTCTAATCGCCGCTTTGGATATTTTATTGCGCTCTAGGCCTACTAAGTTTAAACCATAAAGACGCGCCGGATGCCCGTCACAAATCGCATAAGGAGGAATATCCTGCACCACTTTAGAGCAACCTCCAACTATCGCTAATTTTCCTATTCTTACAAACTGGTGTATCCCCCCAAAACCTCCGATAACTACATTGTCCTCAACTGTTACATGCCCGGCAAGCGTACCATTATTGGCGATTATGCAATTGTTACCAACAACACAATCATGGGCAACATGGGCATAGGCCATAAAAAGATTATTATTTCCGACAAGAGTCTTACCGCCATCTTCAGTACCAGGATTAAAAGTGCAATATTCCCGAATAATATTGTTATCACCGATTTCCAGAGAACTCTTGTCTCCCTTGTACTTTAAATCCTGAGGGGTACTTCCTAAGACTGCTCCGGTAAAAACCTGGCAATTTTTGCCTATTTTGGTATTTCCTTCAATCACGCAGAAAGCTCCCAGAGTAGAGCGGCTGCCGATTGTCACATTATCATCGATAATAGAATAAGGACCGACAACTGTATCCTCGCTCACCTTGGATTTTTTAGAAACTATTGCTGTAGGATGAATGCGCATATTAACTATCCGTTAAAGCAAACATGAGGTCTGCCTCACAAACAAGTTTTCCTTCTACCCAAGCCTTACCGCTGGCCTCTCCTATCCTAGAACGAATCTTGCCAACCTCTACCTCAAAAACCAATTGATCTCCGGGAAGAACAGGCTTACGGAACTTGGCATTATTAATACACATGAAATAAACTATTTTTCCCATGTTTTCCTCACTCGCCAGCATCATTACTCCGGCAACCTGAGCCATAGCTTCAATAACCAATACACCAGGCATAACCGGTTTTCCCGGAAAGTGGCCTTCAAAAAAATAATCATTTATAGTAACATTTTTGATACCCTTGGCATACCTGCCTTTTTTAAGGCTTACAATTTTATCAACGAGCAAAAAAGGCTGTCGATGCGGTAGGATCTTCATAATCTCATTAATATCCAACTCCTTTTGCTCCTGGGAAACTTTACTCAAAGCAATACTTGCCAGAGTTGAACGGCTTCTCTGCTGGCTTATTTTCTGTAGAAGCTTGACGTTTAAGGCATGGCCGCTTCTTAAAGCGATAATATGGGCCTTCACCGGCATACCAAACAGATACAGGTCTCCGACCAGATCCAAGATCTTATGCCTTACAAATTCATTATGATAACGCAACTTATTCTTAACTACGCCATCATCTCCTACTACCAGGGTGTTATCGTGATTCGCGCCTTTACCAAAACCCTGGCGCCTTAATTCTTCCGCTTCTTTCTCCAAACAAAATGTCCTGGCTTGAGAAATCTCGTTTCTAAAACTATCGGCGTTGACAACTAATTCAAAAAACTCCTCTTTCAATAAATGATGATCATAATTCAAAGTATAGGATATCTTTAATTCGGGACACGGCAATGCTACTATCGCCGCACCATTTTCCTCCACGGTGACCGGTTCGCGCAGGGTAAAGCATGAACGCGCCTCGTCCTGCTCCTGGACGCCTGCCTTTTCCAGGGCTAATAGAAAATCCCTGCTGCTGCCATCTAACCCGGGTAATTCATTTTTATTCAATTCAATAATAAGATTATCGATTCCTAAACCCAATAGGGATGCCATAAGATGCTCAACAGTCTGAATCTCGGTACCGTCCAGAGATAGCGAACTGCACCTAAGAGACCCTTGACCCGATACTAGATACTTAAAATCCGCCCTTATTTCCGGACGATTAGGCAAATCGACACGAAAGAATCTTATACCGCTATCGCATGCGGCAGGCTTAAATGTTACTTTTACCTTATTACCGCTATGCAAACCTATGCCCTCCAGGCTCACTTGGTTTTTAATAGTCTTCTGTTTTTCCATATACTTTTTATTTATCCTTGACTGTATATTGATTGCTGCGGCTTTATTCCTGGCGATGAAGATTAGATTCCAATTCTTCTATTTTCTTTTTAAGCTCCGCGACATTAGTAAAAAGTTTAGGTAGATTTTGCATACAAGCGCTTATACGCCTGGCTATACTAACCGGTTTCGCCGGTGTTCCCCAGACCGTGGTATTGGCTGGGATAGACTTGTTCACGCCCGACCGGGCCATAACAACACAATTATCTCCTACTGTTATATGCCCTACTAAAGCAGCCTGCCCGGCCAAAATTACGTTATCCCCTATTTTAGCGCTGCCGGAAATACCCACTTGAGCCACAATCAAACAATTTTTTCCTATGCTGACATTATGCGCAATATGAACCAGGTTGTCGACTTTGGTGCCTTTACCGATTATAGTCTTATCCAATCTTGCCCGGTCAATACAGACGCCTGCGCCGATCTCCACATCATCTTCTATTACTACTGTCCCGACCTGGGGAATCTTATGATGTAGGCCTTCAACAGTCACAAAACCGAAACCATCCGAACCTATAACAGCGTTAGAATGAATAATAACATTATTGCTAATCAAAATATTCTCTCTTATAGAGACGTTAGAATAAATTAAACAATTGTTCCCAATCTTAACGTTTTTACCTATAAAAACTCCGGAATAAATAACCGTATTATCGCCGATAACCGATTTCTCTTCAATAACCGCGCCAGGCCCAACAGCAACCCCCTTACCCAACGATACATTATTTGCAATAAAAGCCTTGGGGCTGATCTCCCGGAGAGTAACAGTTTCGACAACTGAGAATAAGGTTACGGCTTTCACAAAAGCCAGGGAGGGATTGTCTGTGCGGATAATTGGCTTGGATGAAATATTGATTTCCCGCGAGGTTATGATAGCAGAGGCTTTGGTCTTATCCAAGAACCCAAGATATTTAGGATTTGCTAAAAAAGTAAGTTCGCCTTCTTTGGCCTCATCGATACCGGAAATACCCCGAATTTTGATATCCGGGTCTCCGACCAATTCTCCACCTAGTAATTCAGCGATCTCCTTTAAATTCCTCTGCATTATAAGAAATTACTTCTTCTTTTCCTTATTAAGAATCTCAACTATCTTCTCAGTAATATCCAGATTTTTAGTCTGATAAACCAATACACGGTCATTAAAGACCATGGTATAACCTTCTTTCTCCGAATACTGCCGAACCGCATCTTCTATATCCTTTAAGATCTCCTTTTGCCTATCAAACTCTTCTTTGCGCAGATTCTCTATATTTTGCCGGTCATATTCCTGCAAATCGCGTAATTTAGTTTCAAAATCTCCTTTTTTCGCTTCTTTTTCCTTCTCGCTTAACAAATCCAGCTTATCCTGCAGCTGCTTGACTTCGGAAACTCTCTTTTCACGTTCGCTATCGTATTGCTTTTGTTTTGCCTCAAGGATCTTCTCGTAATCTTTAGTCTTATAATATTCACTAAAAATAAGAGTCAAATCTACATAAGCAAATTTATCCGCCGCATAAGCAGAACCAACTAAGAACATTAAGAGCAACGCCAATACGCAAATCTTTTTCATCTTGCTTCTTCCTCCTTTAATGAGCAGATAGCTTACGGGGCGCTCTTTTAAAAACTCGCCACTACGCAAGCTATAGCTTGTCTTATTAATAAGCTAACTTCACCTAGAATCCATGGCTCATACTAAAATGGAACCTGCCATCGCCTTTAGAATCCTCCCCTGACTCTTTATTCAAGGGTATGCCATAATCAAGCTTCAACGGACCAATAGGAGTTTTCAATCGAAAACCAAAACCTACCCCGCTTTTTAAGCCGCTTAAGCCTAAATCATTAATCTCGGACCACACATTACCAACATCGTAGAATGCCGCCAGTTTAAAGAAATTTGCCAAAGGATAGTTATATTCGAGATTACCAATAAGCATAGAATCTCCTCCCATAGGATCGTTAGTCCGGGAATCTATAGGGCCGATTTTTCTCTCGCGATAACCTCTAACCGTATTTGCGCCTCCGGCAAAATATCTCTCATATATAGGGACCCTGCTTGAATCCCCATAAGAATCGGCAAGTCCAATTCTCCCCTTGGCTTCAACAACAGACTTGCGCCAAACAGGGAAATAATACGAAGTCATTCCAAAGAATCTCCAAAAATCCTTATCTCCTCCAAACGGACCACCGGCTATTTCAACGCTGCCGCTATAGACTTTTCCTTTTGACGGATCCAAAATATTATCCCGGGAGTCATAAGTAAGTTCGTAACTAGTAGAGCTTATAATATTTTCGCCCTCCTCGGACTTCAAATCA
>JAHKBC010000128.1 GCA_018825725.1 Candidatus Omnitrophota bacterium | reverse complement strand
GGCAGTCCAAGATTCAATTTGAAATGGGCATGATCCGGAACCACTATATAGGACGGACTTTTATTCAACCCTCACAGTTCATCCGGGATTTTCGCGTTAAAATAAAGTTAAACCCTGTTAAGGATATATTAAAAGGCAAAAGGGTAGTAGTAGTGGAAGATTCCATTGTGCGCGGAACAACCAGCCGCGCGCGGGTAAAGAATATACGTGATGCCGGAGCCAGGCAAGTGCATATGCGCGTTAGCTGCCCGCCGTTAAAGTTTCCCTGTTTTTATGGCATTGATTTTCCTACTAAAAAAGAATTAATTGCATCTAAGTATTCCCTGGAAAAGATCCGTGATTTTATCAGGCTTGATAGCCTGGAATATTTAAGCCTGGAAGGAATGCTGAAATCTATGCAGCAAAAACGCGAAGAATTCTGTACAGCCTGTTTTAGCGGAGAGTATCCTACGCATCTAGCCAAGAGGCCTAAGAAAACAATTCTGGAGGAAAGATAATGTCTAAGTATATATTTATTACCGGTGGAGTGGTTTCCAGCCTGGGCAAGGGGATAGCTTCCGCGAGCATTGGAAAACTCATGGAATCCCGGGGGTTGAAGGTAACCCTGATTAAATGCGACCCCTATATAAATGTTGACCCGGGGACCATGAATCCTTTTCAGCACGGAGAAGTTTATGTTACAGATGACGGAGCAGAGACTGATCTGGACTTAGGGCATTACGAACGTTTTACTAATGCAAAGTTAGGGAAAGAAAATAATATTACTACCGGCAAGATCTATTATTCGGTAATCACCAAAGAGCGTAAGGGCGACTATTTAGGTAAGACCGTACAGATTATTCCTCATATTACCGATGAGATAAAAGAGGGAATAAAAAAGGCTGCTTCCAAGAATCAGGTGGATGTGGTAATCGTAGAGATAGGGGGCACAGTAGGAGATATTGAAAGCCTTCCTTTTTTAGAAGCTATCCGGCAGTTAAAACTGGAGGTAGGTTTAAGCTATGCCTTGAATATTCATGTTACCTTGGTTCCTTTTATTAAATCCGCAGGAGAATTAAAAACTAAGCCTACTCAACATAGCGTAGGGACATTACGCGAGATCGGGATTATTCCTGATATATTATTGTGCCGTTGTGAAAAGAATATTCCTAAAGAGGCGCGGGAAAAGATTGCGCTTTTCTGCAATATGGATAGCGAGGCGGTTATTCCGGCGCTTGATGTCAAGACTATCTATGAAGTGCCGCTGATGTTAAAGAACGAAGGATTGGATAGTTTGATTTTAAGAAAATTGAATATGAAGAGTGTAGATCTGGATTTGAAGAATTGGAAGGATTTTGTGGTTGCCCGTATTAAAAACCCTTCACGGGTTTCTAAAATTGCAGTAGTCGGTAAATATATTGATTTGCAGGATGCCTATAAATCTATTTACGAAGCCCTTATCCACGCCGGTATTGCAAATGATGCTCGCGTAGACATTACCAGGGTTGATTCCGAGGATATCGAAGCCTGTGGCCCGGAGAAATATTTGAAATCAGTGCAGGGAATTCTTGTGCCGGGTGGATTCGGTTACCGAGGCATAGAGGGAAAGATAAAGGCGGCGGAATTTGCCCGTGAGAATAAGATTCCCTATCTGGGTATCTGTTTAGGGATGCAGGTTGCCGTTATCGAGTTTGCCCGCAATATCTGTGGCTTTAAAAAAGCTAATTCTACTGAATTTGATAAGAAGACTCCATATCCGGTAATCAGCCTCTTAGAGGAGCAAAAAGGAATAAAAAATATGGGGGCGACTATGCGCCTGGGGCTTTATCCTTGTACTTTAAAAAAGGGCAGCCGCGCATTCGCTTCCTATGGCCGGGCAAATATCAACGAGAGGCATCGCCACCGTTATGAATTAAATAATAAATACCGGCAAGCGTTAGAACAAAAAGGGTTGTTGGTCGCAGGTGTCTATCCGGAAAAAGACCTGGTAGAAATTATCGAACATAAGGATCATCCCTGGTTTATCGGCTGTCAATTCCATCCCGAATTTAAGTCCAAGCCTGATAAGGCCCACCCCATATTTAGGGAATTTATAAAACAGTCATCCTTTTTAAAAAAGAGGTAAATAGCTTAGTCGCTATTCTACACTTTTAAATTGACCGTACTCATTCTTGAGGTATAATACCTTAACAAAACGGTCTTTTTATGCTCAAGGATAATATTTTAAAGATACAAAAAAAACTTTCAGAGAAATGTATTCAGCTGCAACGCTCTTCCGAAGGCATAACGCTTGTTGCTGTTAGTAAGAATAGAACGATTGACGAGATTAAAGAGGCTGTCGCCTGCGGGATACATAATATCGGCGAGAACCGGGTCCAGGAAGCGCTATTGAAATATAAAGAGCTGTCGACAGTCGACAGTCGACAGTCGGCTTTGAAGTGGCATATGGTTGGGCATCTTCAGCGTAATAAGGTCAGGGATGCGGTTAAAATATTTGATTTGATACATTCGGTAGATAGCCTGAAATTGGCGCAAGAGATAAATAAAGAATCCTGTAGGATTGGTAAAATACAGGAGATTCTTATAGAGGTAAATACTTCCGGTGAGCCTGGCAAATTCGGTATTAAACCGCAGGAACTTTCAGAGTTGCTTAAAGAAGTAGGCGGATTTAATAATATAAAGGTAAGTGGCTTAATGACTATCGCTCCGTTAGTTGATGACCCTCAAAAGGTCCGGCCTTATTTCAGGGCTCTGAAAGAATTGCGGGATAAAATCAACTCTTTATCTCTTATCACTTATCCCTTAACGCTTTTATCTATGGGGATGAGCAATGATTTTGAGGTTGCGATAGAAGAAGGAGCGGATATGGTTAGGATCGGTCAGGCAATATTTGAGCGCCAAAACTAAAAAGGAAAAGGTAAAGTCAGAGGTAAAGATGATAGATAAAATAATCGGAATTATCGGTTGCGGGAGCATGGGGTCTGCCATTATCGAGAGATTAAAAGATAAATATAAAGTATTTGTCTATGACGCTCAGGATGAGAAAGT
Organism: Candidatus Omnitrophota bacterium; assembly: GCA_018825725.1. GTDB lineage: Bacteria > Omnitrophota > Gorgyraeia > Gygaellales > Profunditerraquicolaceae > JAHKBC01. Next base: position 3,703 of record JAHKBC010000128.1, on the reverse strand, counting down.
AAAAGTTGTAGCTGGAGTTAATGTGGCTGCAAGCGCCCAGGATTTAATCGCTAATTCTGACATAATTATTCTGGCAGTTAAACCTCAGGATTTAGGAATACTTATGGCAGCGGTTATGAATCAAGTAAAGGGAAAACTGGTCATCTCCATAGCCGCAGGCATAAAAACAAGTTTTATAGAGAAGATATTGGGTGAGGTCTCGGTTATCCGGGCGATGCCGAATATCGGAGCCAAGATTGGACATTCAGTAACTTGCCTATGCAAGGGCAGTTTCGCAAAAGATATAGATTTAGTTATAGCTAGAGAATTGTTTAGAAATATTGGCACTACCCATAGTTTATCCGAAGAGATGATGGATGGGGTGACGGCAATTTCAGGAAGTGGCCCAGGTTACTATTTTGAAATGATAGATAAAAACATTACTATGTATGAAAGTGATTACAAGAAGTTTTCCGGTGATTTTTCGTTGGATCTTAAGGATGCTGCAATGAGTATTGGTTTTGATGAAGCTACTGCCAGGTTTCTGGCCAATAGCACAGTAATTGCAAGCGACCTGTTGCTTAAGATAACCAGGAAGCCTGCGGCTGAATTAAGGGATATGGTGGCCTCGCCTAAAGGTACTACACAGGCGGGGCTGGAGATTTTACGCCGCGGCGGTAAATTAATAGAGGCGGTTCAGGCGGCATATAAACGCGCGCAGGAACTCTCTAAATAGCATTAATTTTTGTTTATTTCTTTATTTTGCATTATTAAAGAAGGAGTAGAAAATGGGTCGGGTTGGAATTATCGGTGGCAGTGGTTTATATAAAATCGAAGGACTTAAAAAGATTAAGATGGCTGTAGTGACGACACCTTTTGGTAAGCCTTCGGGTAAATTTGTAATGGGGCAATTAGAAGGCAGGGATGTGGTTTTTGTTCCCCGTCATGACGTGGGGCATCGCATACCACCCAGCCATATAAATTACCGGGCTAATATTTTTGGTATGAAGAAACTAGGAGTTGATCGTATAATTTCGGTAACAGCCTGCGGCAGCCTTAAGGAAGAATTAAGGCCAATGGACTTTGTGGTAGTCAGTCAGTTTGTTGACCGGACTAATTATGCCCGGGATATGAGTTTTTTTGACAAACGCGGGGTAGTAGCTCATATATCACTGGCTCATCCAATATGTAAGGAGTTAGGAATTTCTTTGTATGGGGCTTGTAAGTCTTTAGGTTTACGAGTGCATAATGGCGGAACCTATATAAATATGGAAGGCCCGGCATTTTCTACTTTAGCCGAATCCAACCTCTATCGGCAATGGGGCATGGATATTATCGGAATGACTAACTTCGCAGAGGCGAAGTTAGCTAGGGAAGCTGAGATGTGTTACTCAACCCTGGCTGCAATCACGGATTATGACTGTTGGTATCCAAACCACGAGTCGGTTACAGTAGATATGGTGATTAAGAGCCTTTGCAAGAATATTGATAACTCCAAGAAAATTCTATCCAGTCTTATTCGGAATCTCCCTGAAGCCAGGATTTGTTCTTGTCAGGATGCGCTGAAGTTTGCAATTGTTACCGAAAAGAAATACATACCGGAAAAGACTAAAAAGGAACTGAAAATAATAATTGGGAAGTATATCAAGTAGCTTAGTAACTAATACATTAGTTCTACGTAATTCGTAATTGAAACAAAAACAATAAAAATTAATTTTCGAGCTTACTTATCAATAAAATATTATGGACTATAAGAATACGTTAAATCTGCCCAAGACCGATTTTCCCATGAAAGCGGATTTGCATAAACGCGAGCCGCGTTTTTTAAAAGATTGGGAGTTAAAAGATATCTATCGGTTAATACTGGATAAGGCTAAATCCTGCCCGAAGTATATTCTTCATGATGGCCCTCCCTATGCCAACGGAAATATTCATATCGGACACGCCCTGAACAAAACCCTTAAGGATATCATTGTAAAATATAAGACCCTGCGCGGTTTTTATTCCCCTTTTGTGCCGGGCTGGGATTGCCACGGCCTACCCGTAGAGCACCAGCTGTTTAAGGAACTGAAAATGAATAAGTATCAGATTACTCAGGTGGATTTTCGGAAAAAAGCCCATGATTATGCCGTTAAGTATATTTCCATACAGAAGGAGGAGTTTAAACGCCTGGGTGTTTTTGGCGATTGGGATAATCCATATCTAACCTTAAGCCATGATTACGAAGAGGCAATTCTAAATTCATTTAAAGAGCTGGTTAAAAATGATTATATCTACCGGGGCCGTAAGCCGGTGAACTGGTGTTATAGATGCGAGACGGCATTGGCTGAAGCAGAGGTAGAATACGAGAACCATACTTCTCCTTCGGTATTTGTAAAGTTCAAGCTTGACCAAGCCCAAGACATGCCAAATGATACATATTTGGTTATTTGGACAACTACTCCTTGGACCTTGCTTGCCAATGTTGCGGTAGCCGTACATCCTGATTTTGCATATTCTTATATAAGTACAGGTGCAGGTATTTTAATTATCGCCGATGTGAGGTTAGGGATTTTGGAGAAGATGGGGATAAAAGAATACGAGGTTGTGCGTCAGGTAAAAGGAAGGGGCCTGGAAGGCTTTGCCTATGAACATCCTTTTAATATGAGGAAGGGCAAAGTGGTCCTTGCGGATTATGTGTCTTCAGAAGAAGGCTCAGGCCTGGTGCATACAGCTCCGGGGCACGGCCAGGAAGATTATCTTACCGGGCTTAAATATAAACTTGAAATTGTGATGCCAGTTGATACCAAAGGTAATTTTGACCTTACTACCGGCGAGTTTAAGGGTTTGAACGTGCATGCGGCAAACGAGGTTATTATCGATAAACTCCGAAGCCTTAATTTATTGCTCTTGGCGCAAAAGTTAGAACATTCGTATCCGCATTGCTGGAGGTGCAAGAACCCGGTAATATTTCGGGCCACTAACCAGTGGTTTCTGGCTATAGATAAACATGATTTAAGAAAAAAGATGCTTGAGGTTATCAATAAGGATATAGAATGGATCCCTGCTTTGGGCCGGGAGCGTATCCTGGGTATGGTAAATTTAAGGCCGGACTGGTGTTTATCCCGGCAAAGATATTGGGGCGTTCCTATACCGTCTTTAGTCTGCGATAATTGTCATGAAGAATTTCTGGATATAAGGGTAATAGATAATTTTGCTAAATCTGTTGCTAAGGAAGGTTCTGATAGTTGGTTTATTCGGGACATTGGCGATTTTGCGCCTAAGGATCTATTGTGTCCTAAATGTCAAGGTAGGCAATTCAAAAAAGGAATGGATATCCTGGATGTTTGGTTTGATTCCGGGGTGAGCCATCAGGCAGTATTAAAAAAGAGGAAAGAATTGGGTGGGGTGCCCTGTGAATTGTATCTGGAAGGTTCGGACCAGCATCGTGGTTGGTTCCAGTCTTCGCTTATTCCGGGAATGTGCATTGACGCCAAGCCGCCTTTTAAGGCAGTACTCACTCATGGCCATGTTGTAGACGGTGAAGGCAGGAAGATGTCTAAGTCCCTGGGAAATGTAATTCATCCCCAGGATATTATTAAGCAATATGGCGCGGATATTGTCAGGCTTTGGGTTGCTTCCAGCGATTACAATGAAGATATCCGTATTTCACCTGAAATTATTTCGCGCCTTGTCGAGGCCTACCGCAAGATTCGTAATACTGCCAGGTTTATCTTAAGCAATC
>JAHKBC010000127.1 GCA_018825725.1 Candidatus Omnitrophota bacterium | reverse complement strand
TTGAGGAGAAGAAGGAAGAGGCCTTTGAATTAGGCAGGAAATTGGCTTTGGATATTAAAGAAAAAAAGGCTTACCCGCAGCAATTGGAAGTTATTGAGGAAAATAAAATAGTTTTTCGCCAGATCATGGAATTAAGAAAAAAAGACTGGGAAGAGGAGTATCTTTACTGGCAGACAAAAGGCTGGCTTAAATAATGCGGTCTTTGAGATTAGAAGTATTTAGGAAGAGAATATGGGAAAATTAAAACGCGGGAATATTTATTCCAGAATTCCTGCCATTAAAGATAAAGAGATATTCCAGGCGCTTATCGTAAATAAGAAGCTTAAAATCGAGTGGATTATTTCTAAGGGGCAGGTCACCGAGAAAGGAAGGTGGCTTAAAGAGGCCCAAGATGAATGGGTGATGGTACTAAAAGGAGAAGGTAAGTTAAGGTTTTGCAAAGATAACCAGTTAATTAAACTAAAGGCAGGGGATTATGTTTTTATCCCTGCGAATACTGCTCATCGCCTAGATTGGACTTCTCTGTGCGAAAAGACTATATGGTTGGCAGTACATAGTTAGGGGTGGCCCTTTTGGGAATGGCCCAAATTCTGATAAAAGCTTTTCCTTTTATGATTTTTGTATTATAGTAGTATAATGGAAAGTAACTGTAAAGGATAAGATAGGATAGGAGGTTAATATAGTGGCACGAGAGAACTACTCGTATAAGAAATATCAGAGGGAATTAGCACAGAAAAAGAAGAGGGAAGAAAAGATACAAAGAAAACTGGAGAAAAAAGCGTTGAAGGCTGCGCCTAGTCCTGGGCAGGCCTCTAATGACCAGGCCGGTTTAGAATAAAAAAATACTTGTAATCTTTTAAAAAAACCCGATAATCACAATTCAAGGCTAAATAATTAGCAGAAATAATACCCAGTGCTGGCCCTTATATAGCGCTCGGCGTTATGGGAATACGCCGGTGTGCGCTAAGGTAGCGTAGATTTGGGCCAGTGTCCCCTGGTGGGGAAATTGCGCGGATGTTGTTTCTGTAAACAAAGGAGGAAAGATGGGATATCAGGGTGGTGGTGGGTACAGCGGGGCTCCGCGAGAAATGCACAAGGCAACTTGTTCTGAATGCAAAAAGGAATGCGAAGTCCCGTTTAAACCAAGAGGGGATCGTCCGATATACTGCAAGGAGTGTTATTCAAAGCGCAAAAACGAAGGACGGTAAATGGACATCGATTGCGCAAGTTGTAAAAAGCAGAATGTTTGCTGTGATTTTGGGGCATGGGTTGATTTGGAAGAAGCTAAAAAAATACTGTCACTCGGCTTAAAGGGTGATTTTTATCATCTTGAGAAAGATAATGATTATCCTTCCGGATATCGGGTAGGGACGAGCTACGAAGATAACCGTTGCTCTTTTCTTACCCGAGATGGGCTATGCTCGATTCATAAAATAAACTATGATTTGAAGCCGGATCACTGTAAAGAATTCCCATACGAAGATGGGAAATTGGCGCCGCTTGCGGATGTATTGTGTGACCTGGCTAAGCCAAAAATAAAAGAACGTAAGAAAGCCGCTACAAGTAAAAAGAAAACATCTCGGTTATGAATTTAATTGATTATGGGTTTCAAAAGTCAAATCTTTTTACGCATATGCCGCTCTTTGACGAAATTTCTTATGTCGGGCATGATGAGGATAAGGTGCGCCAATATGAGGCAGTGCGCGAGGGTCAAGCTTGCAAGATTCTGGCATTAAACTTTATCCGTAATAATGAGAAGATCCTCTGGGATGCAATAGAAGATTTTGTAAAGCGCAGCACAATCAATGCCACATCCTTAGTGCGCGGGGTTTATATCTTTGACCTTCTGACTATTGATATACATAAAGAGCTCAAGACATTCAAGCATTCAGAGCTTACCACCGTAATCATGAAGGTGGCGAGTAAAATGGCTCCCGGCCAAGTCCAGATGATCAAGTATTCTTCTGTCTACGCGCTTATTCATAAAGCAATTACTGCAGACTGGGGCAAGATCACATTTAAAACTGCGGTGAATGTATTTAAAGACGAGCCGGATTATTTGGATATTCTCATTAAACAGCTTTTAAAGGATTTTATGTTTCCCCGCGATCCGGTCATACTTTTATTGAATGATTTGAGCCAGAATCCTATATTTAATGCTCAAAACGAAACGCAGCAGAAACGTTTAAAGAAAGTTATTTCCAATCTTATCCCTACCTCAATCGATTTTATTCCTGAAGTCTATATTCAAGATAAGCTCGGAGCCAGAGAGCTTTTATCCGGATCTATACTGGAAAACTAAAGGACGAGTCTATTTATCATGAATAACCAGGGCAAGTTGGAACTGGGGGAACAGCCGATTGCCAGGATTATGATTGAGCTCGGGCTTAAACCCAATGATCTGGTAAGTAGCTCCACGCAGCAACTCACCTACAAGATGGTCAACCGCGCGGTTAAGGGCAGACGGCTTACGCTGAATATCCAGCGCAAAGTGCTTAATGCCCTGAATAAGGCTGCGGGTAAAGAGTATAAGTCAAAAGACCTTTTTAACTACTAATTGAAAATAGAGGAAGGTTTTTAAAAAACAAGAGCCGTTGCCATGTTTTCTTGACAAACCCCGCCTATCGGTTAAAATACACTAATATGAAAGAGATAAAGTTTGATTTTAATAACTTGTTCAGTTTTAGCGTGGGCCAGGCGCATGGGGTCAGTGATGCGGATTTATCCTGCTTAACGGCTAGCGCAAAAAAAGCGCATGAGCATCTTATGAAGGTAATATCTCATGATAAAAATCGCATTGCCCTTTCTTTGGAATGGGTGAGGTTACCTTATCAGAATAAGGCCGTTATTCTCAAGATAAAGAAAATAGCCCGCCAGATAAATACAAAATACGAGAATGTCTTATTTTTAGGTATCGGCGGCTCTTATTTGGGCTTAAAAGCTGCTCAGGATGCGCTCTTACCAGCCTACTATAATGATTTTTGCTCTTTGCGAAAAAACAATCCCCGCGTTTATTTTGAAGGAAATAATTTAGATCCGGATACGCTTTCGGTATTACTTAAGAACCTGAATCCCAAAAAGACCTTTGTGGTAGTAATTTCAAAATCCGGCGAGACTACTGAGACCAAAGCTGCTTTTATGGCCGTAGAGAATTGGCTAGAGAATAATGTAGGCAAAAACTCCGGTCGCCAGATATTAGCTATTACTGATCCGCAATCCGGAACATTACGTCAGAGGATTAATCAGGAACAAAATCGGGATAAATTAAGTTTTCGTTCTCTACCTTTATTCAAAGGAGTAGGGGGAAGGTTCTCCGAGTTCAATATGGGCCTATTGCATCTAGCTATCTGCGGGGTAGATATCCAAAAAGTTTTAGCAGGAGCCCGGGATATGGCTAAGCAATGCGAAAATCCAGAGATACTTAAAAATCCTGCTTATATGTATGCTCTGCTTCACCATATCTTAGATAAAAAAGGCAAATCCTTGGCTATAATGATGCCTTTTGCTGAAGGTTTAAAAGCCACGGCTGACTGGTATTGTCAGCTATTGGCTGAGAGTTTAGGCAAGAAATTCTCCAGAAAGATAACAGTTGATGCTAGTGGATTAGAGGTCTGGTTGAGGGATAAAAATAAAGCTGTCAATGTGGGCAGGACTCCGGTTGCTGCCAGAGGGACAAATGATTTGCATTCTATCCAGCAGAATAATATTGAAGGCAAGAACGACAAGGTTGTCACTTTTATCAGGGTAGAGAAGTTTAAGAATGATATTAAAATTCAAGCTAAGAATGACCTCTTATCCCAGAAAAACTATTCCGGGCTTATTAAATTAGCCCAGGAGGCAACCGAATGGGCTTTAGTCAGAGAATCCCGGCCTAATTGTACGATTATTCTGCCTGAGGTTAGCCCTTATTATTGGGGCGGACTTTTGTATTTTCTAGAGATGGCTACTGCTTTTGAAGGAGAAC
>JAHKBC010000357.1 GCA_018825725.1 Candidatus Omnitrophota bacterium | reverse complement strand
GAAACCTAAGCCTGCCATTCCTGCTATTAGTGTCAATCCACCGCCCCCAGCAATACCTATTATTTTGATCAAGCCCTCATTACCTTCCGTCCAATCCTTGATTTGCCCAATAATATCAGAAACCTTTTTCGCTACTGTTGTAGCTAAAGGAATAAATATAGTGCCAAGCTGTATCATAAAATTTTCCCAAGTAGAAGAGAGGATTTTCATAGTAGCATCATGAGTTCCCATTATTTTATCATAGGCATCAGCAGTAGAACCTGCAGAGCTATACATTGCCGTAATATCCTTATTAAAATCTTCAGCACCATCCCCAGCAATAGTCAAAACGCCTGTAAACGCTCTGACATTGCCAAAAAGAGTGGTAAGAGCTTCTGAGTTGTTGCCTACGACTTTATCCATATCGGCAAGAAAATTAGAAAGCCCCTTTGTTTTGAGTGCAGTTGCAGAAAATTCAAAACCAAGTTCTTTGGCTAATTTGGTAGCTTCAGAAGATGGTGAAAGAATAGACATAATGACCTGCCGTAGGTAAGTAGTGGCAGTAGCAGAGTCAAGACCTTTTCTGGTCATAGTAGAAATTGCAGCCATAATCTCTTCAATAGCCACGCCTGCTTTTGCGGCAGGTGTAGCAACTGTGCCTATAGCACTGGCTAATTCTGGGAAGGTGGTTTTTCCAAGTTTAATGGCTTGGAACATCAAATCACTAATTTTCCCTGCGTCTTCGGCTTGTAACCCATAAGCATTTAGAACGGTTGTAATAGAGTCAACAGCAGTAAAGGTGTCTGATAATCCAGCCGTTGCAGCTTTAGCGGATACCTCAAGGACACCCATAGCTTCTGAGGCAGGAATTGAAGCAGAAATGATTTGATACATTCCTTTGGCAAGTTGATTGGCAGTTTGTGGCACTATTTCTGCCAAATCCATTATGTCGGCAGACATCCCCTGTATATTGACTTGTGTTATATCTACAAGGGTTGCAATTTCTGCCATAGAGGTCTCAAATTTGCTTGCAGACTCTATGGCACTTTTCCCAAACAATCCCATTGCTACAGTAGCAGCACCAGTAGCCATTGCCAATGCACCGAAATCAGGCTTAATGTCTGAAACCATTTTTTTGAATGATTTCAAATTGCCTGATGCCATATCCTTTAGAACCAAATCTACGCCAATTTTATAATCAGCCATTTTTCATTACATCCCAAAACGGCAAGCTATCTTCTCGCTTGCCGTTCATGCTCTCGTGTCCGTTTCTCTTGTGTTCGTTTATAACCCTCCAACAAAATCTCAAATTGTGCAACAGTGAGATTAAGTGTTTCATCAAGAGACACCCCTACATCGCTAACCAAGACCGCTATAGCTTCTGCCCATATCATAGGGTCTTGGTCTATGCGTTTTTTACTCTGTTGATACCCTGAGAAAGTTCTGCGGTAGTCTTGAAAATCCACTCAAGCATTGGCTGGGTCAAATTCTCAAAAAGGAACTCTGTGTCTTGCGGTGCATCAAGAATTTTTGCTACGGTCTCGGCAATTGACAGAAGAATTTGAGACATATCCTCTTTTGTGCTATCTGCTGAGGCAAGAACCATAATCTTTTGCCCCAATCTTTGCATTTCAGATAGTTTCCGCAGTGGCAATGGGTAGAGAATATAACTCCTGTCTTTAAGGCTAAACTTCACTCCTTGAGGATTAAATATCTCAAGAGGGTCAACCTTCTCAATTTCAGGCAATATCTCTTTTACCTGTGTAGCTTTTTCTTCAAAAGTTGCAACTTTATTTTTGGTAGCCATATCGGCTCACCTCCTTTTATGCAGTATAAGACGATACCCTACTGTTCTTTATCTCAACCTTGTTATTGCCAGTATCAGGCTTTAGGATAATGCCAGTAAAGTCTGCTCTGACAATATCCGACCCAGAGAGTTTGGGCCCCTTAAAACTATCCAGCTGAACCTTTGGAAATGTCATTACGATACTCCTATTAGCACTAATTTGTATTGTAATAACAATTGCCATAGGCGTTCTGTTCCTATATGCACTTCTGACAACATCATCCAATTTAGTCGTGCCAAAAACACCTGAAGCAGACAGCTTGGCAGTAAAGGTTTTTGAGAGCAGTAGACCGATATAGTCATTGCCAGTCAAAGCGTTAATAGCCTCAAGTTCACGACTAAATTCAACATCCACTTTTTCCCAACCATCAACAGTAACTCCATCAACAGTAACCCCTGCCATTTGTGGTGTCATAGGTAGTTCTGTTGAATAGCCAACAACTTTTGTGGTTGAGCTAACCTCTTGCTGTGCAATGCCGTTGATAGAAACAGGGATTGAAGAAGAGCCTCTATCAACTGAAATTGATACTGACGATGGTCTGAAGCCCTGTAGTTGATAATATCCAACATCCCTATCAAACCACAAAGAATAACTGGATATCTCTGTAGCCTCTAATACCGTCAGGGTATGTAAATAAGGGTCTGCTATACCACTAACAGTATCTGTTCCAAAGACACTGCTTAATAGTTCACCGACTCCACCAACACCCTGTCCTCCAATTTCAAGAGGGAATTCAATTGTTCCCTTCCATTGCTCAACACCCCTTCCAGTTCTTCTGTCCTGCATACTTCCACTAATTTCCTGAAACACCTCAATTCCAACATCTGGACTGAAGTCTTCACTGGTGATGACCAGTCCAGGGGCTGGATTAGGAAATGTGGGTGCAGTTCCCCACACGGTCTCTTTTGCAAGAGCCATTTGTCCTAATTTGCTTGCTCCGATTGCCATTTTACTTTACCTCCTTTATTTTTTCAGGTGTCTTTTTGACATCCTGTTTTTCTATCCTATCTAATACTTCTTTCTCTGTAATAGT
>JAHKBC010000126.1 GCA_018825725.1 Candidatus Omnitrophota bacterium | reverse complement strand
GGCAATGCTGTTGAGTTTCTCTTTCGCGATATTCACTACTTTTGTCTCCAATAATCTCTGGTCTCGTTTTGAGCACCGGGATGATTCTATCAGGCAGCAGTTTGCAATACTTGCCGGGCAAAATTACTATCTTAATGATATAATCTATTATTTTCCTATGTTTCAGAACCGTGTTTTTTTTGCGTCTATTTTGAAGTTCTTTTCACTTAATAAATCCCTGACAGTAAGCAAGTGGTTTCTTTTGCTGCGCCTGTTTAGCGCATGGGCGGCTTTTTTGGTTTTCTTTTATCTTTTGCATCGCGTAGCCAGGCTTAATGTCAAGCTCTCAAGCCTGGGCCTGCTATTTCTGGCTTATGAATTAATATTTACATTTAATCACGGATATGAACATGCAACGGATTTTCCGGATGTTATGTTTATTTCCCTTTTTATCTGGATGGCTATGCGCAAACAGAGGGTAGCGCTGTTTATCCTGTCAATTATTGCTGCCAGTAACCGCGAATCTTCGGCTTTTGCCGGAGTCATTTGGATTTTTTATCATGGGTTATCTGATAATTATAGGATAAAGATCAAAGAGCTGTTGTACGGATTATTTTTATCGGCATCCAGTTACGGAACAGTAATGGCGCTGCGTTACGCGATCGGCGGAGCCAAGGTTACTTATATGCAGGGTATCGGAGGTATAGATAATATTATGTTAGCTGTCCGCGAATTTATGCATAATCCGACCAATGCCTCGCCGCTGGTTTTGTTTGCGGCAATGGTTATTCCTTTATTCTTCTGGATCTATGGAAATCGCGCGTCGATCAAGCCATTACATATCAGGCTGATGTTAGCTGCGGCAGTAATTGAAATCGCCTCAATACAATTAGCCTTTTTTTCGGAACTAAGGACTGCAATTCCTTTTATGGTGGTTATGGTTTTTTGCGCCCTTTTGATTGAGGGCGAGAGCGTCTATTTAAGAGAGAGGAAACAGTGTTAAAGGTTGCATATTGCACACCCTGGAATATTGCCCGCGATGGTATTGCGGATTATTCCGAGTATCTTGTAGCGGAGCTTAGAAAAAATGATCTAGAGGTCAAGATTTTACCATTGGGGTATTATATTTCCGGTAAGGCGTTTTATGAGCAGTTGGCAAAAGAAGCGAATCTCTGCGATATCTGCCATATCCAGTTTAATTACCTCTATTTTAACGGAGAAATGCCATACCGTAATATGTTCATATATTTCTTAAGGCTGGTTAAGGTGCCTGTAGTTATAACCTGCCATGAAGTAAGGCTGGTAGATAAGGCTGTTATTCAGGCAGGAAAGCGTGATTTCCGAACAGGTATTTATAATAATACGCTTGGGTTCTGGAGAGCTCTGTCATATTTTATGCACCGAAAGATTTTTGCCATGGCGCATAAAATCATTGTGCATACGCAGAGCCAGCTTGAACTTGCGCGCAGCCTGGTTGAGGATAAAAGTAAAATAATATTCCTTACCCATGGCATTCCGGTTATACCTGCTGCGGATTTGTCATATGATGCTGGCCAGGCAAAAAAAGAATTAGGGCTTGAAAATAAGAGGGTTTTGACTATATTTGGTTTTGTAAATACGCGAAAAAACTATTTTCTAGCCCTGGATGCATTAAAATTACTTTCGCAGGATGTCGTTCTTTTAATTGCCGGCGGGCCGATGACCGATAACGCTACAGATACTCTCTTTTTTATGCAGCTTCAGATGGGTGTTGTAGAAGCCGGGCTTGGGGAGAGGGTAAAAATAACCGGTTATATCAAGGGTGAGGGTTCGGCAAGGATCATGGCAGCTACAGATATTGCCTTGGCTCTTTTTTCTTCGGACACAGGTTCCGGTGCATTGAGTCTTTATTTGGCATATCATAAACCGGTTATTGCCTCTAATATCAGAAGCCATATTGAAATCAATAATTCCATTCAATGCCTGGATATATTGAACAAAAATGATCCTGACGAATTAAAGAGTAGGACAAATTTTATGCTGGGTAACGCGGATAAAAGAAAGCTATTAATAAAAGGAGCCAGTGAATACGCGCGTGAATATAGTTATAGCAGAATAGCGTCCCGGACCGCGCGCATATACAGGGAGCTTTTACATTAATATGGATTCTTGCAGCCGGAAAGAAGTATGGACTCCGCGGCATACCTTTTCATTATCAGAGATGAACAGCCGCATTAAATACACAACCCATAATCATGGTTGGGAAGAGGCGATCAGGATTTTGGATGGCAAAGGATGGGCAACTAGTTCGATGAAGGTAGCTGAAATAGGCAGCGGTACAGGAACTACATCTCTGACCTTTGCTTTATTAGGGGCAGATACGACATTAATTGATTACAACGAAGGGGCTTTAGAGCAGTCTAGGGCTATCTATGAAATGTATGGTTGTAAAGGAACATTTATAAAAGAAGACTGCCTTAATGAGCCGCAGGATAATATCCGCGGAATGTTTGATTTAGTGATTTCATCCGGACTGTTGGAGCACTTTACCGGCAATAACCGGTTCAGGTCTTTAGAATTCCATCGCAAACTCTTAAAGCCCGGCGGATTAATCTTTATTATCGTGCCTAATTCCAATTCTTATTGGTATCAGGGGATGAAATGGATATGTCAGGCAACCGGAAACTGGAACATCGATATAGAGGTTTCTTTTAACGCCAGGGAATTAGAGATGCTTTGCGCAAAAGCAGGGTTAATTGATTACCATGTAATCGGTTATACCGGCTTATTGGATGATATTCGCTGTTATTTCTTAGGCTTCCTGGTATTATTGCGCGATATTCTGCCAAAGGCCATAAGCGGTTTTTTAAAGAAAATACAGCGTTTTTTATACAGAGGAAAAGTGTCATCGGCAGGAAATTTAAG
>JAHKBC010000125.1 GCA_018825725.1 Candidatus Omnitrophota bacterium | reverse complement strand
CGGGAAACCCGGGGATTCATTTCAATGATTACCATCCGCCCGGTCTCCGGATTAACGGCAAATTGTATATTCGAACCGCCTGTTTCTACGCCGATCTCCCGGATACAGGCAATTGCCGCATCGCGCATCTTCTGGTATTCCCTATCGGTCAAAGTCTGGATAGGAGCAACTGTTATGCTATCTCCGGTATGAACACCCATAGGATCAACATTTTCAATTGAACATATAATCACTACATTATCCTTTAAATCCCGCATCACCTCCAGCTCAAATTCCTTCCAACCCGCTACCGATTCCTCAATCAATACCTCGCTGATCATGCTGGATTCCAAGCCGCGCTTAGCCAGGAGTTTAAACTCTTGGATATTATAAGATATACTACCTCCGGTACCGCCTAAAGTAAAACTCGGCCGTATGATCAGAGGAAAACCTATCCTTTCGGCAACCGCCAGGGCCTTTTTTAAGTTATGAGCCTTATCGCTTTTAGGCAGGTCTAATCCGATTTTCTGCATGGATTTCTTAAATAAAATCCTGTCTTCGCCTTTCTTAATAGCTTTAATATTCGCGCCGATAGTCTCGACTTTATATTTTCTTAAGATGCCGGCCTTATCCAAACCTACTGCCGTATTTAGAGCTGTCTGCCCTCCCAAAGTCGGCAATAAAGCGTCCGGCCTTTCTTTGGCGATAATTTTACCTATCAAATCAACGGTAATAGGCTCAATATATGTCCTATCCGCAAGTTGCGGGTCAGTCATAATAGTAGCGGGATTGGAGTTAACCAAAACCACCTTATAACCTTCCTGTTTCAGAACCTTGCAGGCCTGAGTTCCGGAATAATCAAATTCACAGGCCTGGCCAATAACAATCGGCCCTGAACCAATGATTAAGATTTTTTTGATATCAGTACGTTTAGGCATGTTTTTAGTTTTTTAGCTATCAGTTATCAGTTGCTTATTCAACTTTTTCCTTTTCTAATTAACTTAATAAACTCATCAAATAAATACTCCGCGTCATGAGGCCCGGGAGAAGCTTCAGGATGAAATTGAACTGAAAAAACCGGAAATTTCTTATGCCGTATGCCTTCCGCAGTAAAATCATTTAAATTAACGTGAGTTAACTCAATGCTCTTTTTATCCAAAGATTCCATCTCTAGGCAAAAACCGTGGTTTTGAGAGGTAACACAGACTTTGCCGCTGCGCAGGTCTTTGACCGGATGGTTTGCTCCATGATGCCCGAACTTTAGTTTATAAGTCTTACCTCCCAAGGCTAAACCCAGTATCTGATGCCCCAAACAAATACCAAACAAAGGTAGCTTACCGATTAATTCCCTGCAGGTCGCAACTGCATAATGCACTGCAGCCGGATCGCCGGGACCATTAGAAAAAAGCACTCCGTTCGGCTTTAACTTTAAAATTGCGTTTGCTCCAGTTTCAGCCGGCACAACTATCGCCTGGCACTCCCGTTTCAATAATTCTCTTAAGATATTATGTTTCACCCCAAAATCAATTACTACAACCTTATATTTATGCCTGGCCGTTGACCAAATATAACTCTTATCAATCGTAACTTCCTTGACTAAATCTACTCCCTCCAGGCCTCTTGAAGACCTGGCTTTTTCTACTAAACTCAACTCATCGTTATCTGTTGTCGATAAGATTCCTTTCATTGCCCCGGCAGAGCGTATATGCAGAGTCAGCGCGCGGGTATCTATGCCTTCAATTCCAGGAATATTATTTTCTTTAAGATAATCTCCCAGAGGCTGCTCTGACCTCCAATTACTGGCAATCTTGCTGTATTCCTTAACCACAAAACCTTCCAGGAATATTCTACGTGATTCCACGTCCTCTTTATTTATCCCATAATTACCGATCAATGGATAGGTCATGGCCACAATCTGCCCCTTATAGGAAGGATCAGTAAGAATCTCCTGATAACCAGCCATACTGGTATTAAAAACAACCTCTCCTAAACGCTCTGTGCTGGCGCCAAAAGATTTACCTTTAAAAATTTTTCCGTCTTCTAAAGCTAATATTGCTTGCATGTGCATTCCGGTTTCCCGCCTGCGGCGGGATTAATTCGCGGACGCTCCGACTTTACGTCGGAGCTACGACTTACTCCACAAGGAGTAGGCCTTCCTATCCATTAAGGAAGGGCCTTATGTTCACTATGTTCCATAAGTTATCCGATTCTGACTTATACCTTAGGCAAGAAAACAAAAAATTTGCGTCTAAGGTATTAATTCGCGGACGCCCTTCGGGCTATAACTTATGTTCACTATGAGCAAAACTGATTGTCCATAAGTTATCCGCTCATTAAAAAAGGCGTTTTAGGCCGCGTATTCGGCTCTAAAACGCCTTTGTTATCAAGATAGCTCTGCCCTTGAACTATTTCAGTTAGTATAGCATATCCGGTTTAGATGTCAAATGTTTTTGCCTTTTTACACCACACCCTGATCAAGCATAGCATCAGCCACTTTTACAAACCCGGCAATGTTAGCACCTTTGACATAATTGATATAACCGCTTTCTTTGCCGTATTTGACACAGGTCGCATGAATATTAATCATAATCTGATGCAATTTCTCATCTACCTCTTCCCTACTCCAGGACATCCTCATACTGTTCTGGGACATCTCCAGGCCACTAGTGGCTACCCCTCCGGCATTTGCTGCTTTTCCGGGAGCGTAAAGAATTTTGGCTTCCTGGAACACTTTCACTGCCTCGGGAGTGCTGGGCATATTCGCTCCTTCACCTATGGCAATACAACCATTTTTGACTAGCTTTTTGGCATCAGCTTCATTAATCTCATTCTGAGTGGCTGAAGGAAAAGCCAGGTCACACTTTACCTCCCAGGGAGTTTTATCTGGAATATACTTGCAGTTATATTTATCGGCATATTCCTTGATTCTGCCGCGGCGCACATTCTTAAGCTCAATAACAAAAGCGAGCTTGCCCTCATTAATTCCATCAGGATCATAAATATACCCGCTAGAATCAGACAAGGTCACTGGCTTTGCTCCCAATTGCAGCAATTTCTCAACTGTATATTGGGCAACATTACCCGAACCGGAAACTGCGCAGATTTTACCCTTAATGCTCTCACCCCTTGTCTTAAGCATCTCCTGCACAAAATAAACACAACCATACCCAGTAGCTTCAGGACGAATAAGGCTTCCTCCCCAATTCAAGCCCTTACCGGTCAAAACTCCGGTAAATTCATTGCGCAAGCGTTTATACTGTCCGTACATAAACCCTATTTCGCGTCCGCCTACCCCGATATCACCTGCTGGAACATCGGTATCCGGGCCGATATGACGAGAGAGTTCGGTCATAAAACTCTGACAGAATTTCATTACTTCATTATCTGACTTTCCTTTAGGATCAAAATCAGAACCGCCTTTTCCGCCACCCATAGGAAGCGTAGTAAGGCTATTCTTAAACACCTGTTCAAAAGCCAGAAATTTCAAAATACCTAAGTTAACGCTGGGATGAAAACGTAACCCACCCTTATACGGCCCGATAGCGCTATTCATCTCAATGCGATAACCTCTATTTACCTGAATCTCACCCTTATCATCAACCCAGGGAACGCGAAACATAAGCACTCGTTCCGGCTCTAGCATGCGTTCCAAAACCTTTGCCTTTTCATATTTGGGATTCTTTTCAATAAAAGGCATCAAAGATTCAACCACTTCTTCCGCTGCCTGGTGAAACTCCTTCTCTTGCGGGTTCCTGCGTATTACCTCTTTCATAAACGTTTCTACTTTTTTAGACATACCTCTAACTTCCTTTCTTGTTCTGCCTGTTTTTTAGGCAATCATGGTTAAAAATAAAAAAGACGTCCTTATAAAGTTTTCGGACGTCTTTGTCTCTTAAAAACTTATGCATCTTTGCAAAGCTGCTCTTTGGACTATCTTTTATTCAAGTTAGTCAACCCGTACCCCGGCTGAACTGCTCTATATTAAAATAGCCTGGCCTACTTGTCAAGCTAAAATTAAAATTAACCCTGCCTCTGGCGTCTAGGGTTAATTTTATGCCGCGCTATGCGCGGTAAAATCGTTCCTACCCAAATACTCTACAATAGCCTGGGCAGACTTTCTTCCCGCGCCCATGGCTGTAATAACTGTGGCTGAACCAGTAACTATATCTCCGCCGGCAAAAACACCCGGAATGGAAGTCTTGCCCCATTCATCTGCCTCTATCTCACCTTTCTTCTTAACTTTCAGGCCTGGCGTAGTCCGGGAAATAATCGGATTAGGAGTATTACCGATAGCTACTACTGCCTGGTCAATGTCCATCAGGAATTCAGAACCCTTTATCGGCACCGGGCTTCTTCTGCCTGATGCATCCGGCTCAGCTAATTCCATCTTTAAGCACTCGACCTGACAAACAAATCCATCCTTGGCGCCGATGTATCTAATGGGATTGGTAAGTAGATGAAATTCTATACCCTCTTCCCGAGCCCTCTGAATCTCTTCTCCCCGTGCCGGCATCTCCTTCTCCGAACGCCGGTAAATAAGATAGACTTGCTCCGCGCCCAAACGCTTGGCAGTCCGAGCTGAATCCATGGCTACATTGCCTCCGCCAACTACCGCGACATTCTTGCCTTTTTTCACAGGAGTATCTACTTCCGGAAATTTATAAGCTTTCATAAGGTTAACCCGGGTCAAAAATTCATTGGCCGAATATATCCCGTTTAAGTTCTCTCCGGCAATACCCATAAAATTTGGCAGGCCGGCTCCTGCGCCAATAAATATAGCCTGGTATCCTTCTTTAAACAACTCTTCTATTGTCAGGGCCCTGCCGATTAGGGCATTGGTACAGAAATTTACTCCCAGGTCTTTTAAATGGTCGATTTCACTGGCGACAATAGCTTTAGGCAGCCGAAACTCAGGTATACCATAGACCAATACGCCTCCCAAGCGATGATAACCTTCAAATACCGTAACCGCATAATGCTTCTTCGTCAATTCCGCAGCGCAGGTCAGGCCTGCCGGGCCAGAACCAACAACAGCAATCCTTATGTTATTAGACTTTTCTTGAACAGGTACATTTCTCTTTAGTTTTTTTCTGTTATCCAAATCCCAATCCGCCAGAAACCTTTCTAATCTACCGATGGATATAGGCTCTCCCATCTTTTTTACCACACAACAAACCTGGCACTGCTCTTCCTGAGGGCATACCCTTCCTGTCATGGCCGGAAGAGAATCGGATTCATGTATAATGTCTATGGCCTTTTGAAAATCCCTTTCTTTAAGCGCCTTGATAAAAGCCGGTATATCAATTCTTACCGGGCAGCCTTCCACGCAGGGTTTTTTCGCGCACTGAAGGCAACGAGAAGCCTCCTGAATTGCCTCTTCGGCATTATAACCTAAAGGAACCTCGTTAAAATTCCTTATCCTAATTTCAGCTGGCTGCTGCCTCATAGGCACAGTAATTTTTTGTATTCCCATTTTTTTATTCCTT
>JAHKBC010000124.1 GCA_018825725.1 Candidatus Omnitrophota bacterium | reverse complement strand
GGCCTTGCCGGCGCATAAATGATTTAAGAATTCCTCTTTTGACCATCCGGTTTCAGTGGCTACCTGCGGCAGGAAAACCGCTAACCTGGTTTTAGGATTAGGTTTTAAAATACCCAGTATCTGCGTGGATACCCATGTCCACCGTATCTCTAATCGCTTAGGTTGGATCAGAACCAGGACTCCGGAACAGAGCGAAGAATCCTTGAAAATTTTTTTCCCTAAGCTATACTGGATTGAGTTGAATACTATCCTGGTTACCTTTGGCCAGAATATCTGTTTGCCGGTCAGTCCAAAGTGCAGCAGGTGCGCAGTATTGAAATTTTGCAAAAGAATCAAGGTAGGGATAAGCCGTTGAAAATAATCACGAAGTCCATCCACAAAGATACTAAGGGTAATCCGGATTTGATCAATATCAGCGCTGAGATTGAAGATATTCTGGGATCATCCGGATTAAAAAAAGGTAATTTAACCGTATTTGTGGTTGGTTCAACAGCCGGCATCACTACATTTGAGTATGAGCCTGGTTTAATTAAAGATATCCGGGAATTTTACGAGAAGATCATTCCTTCGGATAAAACATATAAACATGATGAAACCTGGGGTGATGCTAATGGTTTCAGTCACTTGAGAGCGAGTATCCAGGGTCCCTCCTTAGTCATCCCTTTTGAAGATGGAAAACTTTTATTAGGCACCTGGCAGCAGGTAGTTTTGGCGGAATTTGACAATCGGCCGAGAAAACGTAAAATAATAATCCAGCTTATCGGCGAATAATAATGAAATTATTAAAACTCTGGTTTCCGGTTTTTTTCTGGTGCTGGTTGATTTTTTATCTTTCCGGCACTCCCTCTTTAGAAACTCCCTGGGGGGTTTGGGATTTTATTTTAAGAAAGATAGCCCATATCCTCGAGTATTATATATTGGCTTGGTTGATATACCGGGCATTTAAAGGGACATTTGTTTCCAGTTGGATTAATCTATATTTTTGGCCGGGGGCGCTTTCTTTTTTGTACGCTGTATCCGATGAGATTCATCAGTATTTTGTCCCTACCCGAGGGCCCAGCGCAGAAGATGTTCTGATTGACTGTTTCGGTATAATTATTTTTTTTATGATAATAAGGAGGCGTGCCGGAGCCGTAAGGAGATAAGCGGATGACAAAAATAAAAATATATTACCACCATACTGATGCCGGGGGAGTAGTTTATTACGCCAATTACCTGAAGTTCATGGAAGAGGCCCGTACTGAATTTATGGCTGAGCGGGACGTGCCTTTAAAAGAACTGATGGAAAAAGGGGTTTTTTTTGTAGTCAGCCGTCAGGTCGTGGATTATAAGGCTCCGGCTTTTTACGGTGATATTTTAGAGGTGGAGAGTAAGATAAGTGAGATATCCGCTGTCCGGGTCCAATTCGAACATACCATCAAGAATCAAAATGGAAAGGTCTGTGTTTTAGCCGCGACTACTTTAGTTCATGTCGGAAGTAATTTTAAGCCTAAGATTATGCTGGATGAAACCAGGAAAAAATTGGCTGGTAAAGATGCTTAATCGTCAAGAGATAGAGAAATTGATCAGAGAAAAGAGCCTGGTTTCAAAATATATTGATTTAACTATCCAGCTCACCCCAAATGGCATAGACCTGACAGTGGAGAAGATATTTGAATTTAAGGATTGCGGCACTCTTGATTTCTCGAATAAACAGAGGAAGCTCTCTGAGTGTTCTGAATTGATTCCGGGAAAAGAAAGCCCGGAGGACAAATTTGGCTGGTGGCTGCTTAAAAAAGGAATTTATAAGATAAAGACGAATGAGGTTGTAAATCTGCCTTTAGATTTAGTTGGAATCGCTTTTCCCAGGAGTTCGCTTTTAAGGCTGGGGGCTTTTACCCAGACCGGAATCTGGGATGCCGGATTCCGGGGTGAAAGCGAGTTTGTTTTAGTGGTTGAAAATCTTAGCGGTATTAAGATCAAACAGAATTCCCGGATCATACAACTGGCTTTTTTGAGAATGAATGAAACTATCGAGGGTTATAATGGGATCTATCAGCGTTAAATCAACGCGGTTTAAGTTAATTTTAGGAATAGTTATTTTTTTATTTATTTATAAAGGATCCTGGGCAGATACCATATATCTTAAGAACGGCCGCAGCGTCGAGGGTTTTATTAAAAATGAAGAGGGAGATAGTGTTAGCTTGGATATCGGATTTGGCATAGTAGGTTTTAAAAAAAGCGATATAGACAAAATATACCGTTCGAACCAGGTAGAATCAGAATTCTTGCGCCAGAAGTGGGAGAAACAGCGGATAGAAAAAGCGAAGAAACAGGAAGAATATTCCAAAATAGAAGCGGCAAAAGCTAAGGTGGAGAGTTTAAAGCCCAAACAAGTTTTAGTCTCCAGGGAAGGCGGGCATATTTTTGTGCAAGCCAGGCTGAATAATAAAGTCCCCGCGGAGTTACTTTTAGATACCGGGGCATCGCTTGTTTTATTGTCGAATGAAATAGGCAGAAAGCTGGGGGTAGATAAAGATAAAAAGAAGAGTATTGTTAAGATGCAGGTGGCTGACGGCAGGCAGGTTGAGGCCCAGTATATACTTTTAGATAGCTTAATGGTCCAGGGAGTTGAGGCTAAAAAAGTTGATGCCGCTGTTTTGCTCGCTGATGTTGACGACGCAAATTTTAAAGACGGGTTGCTGGGGATGTCTTTTTTAAAGAACTTTAATTTTAAAATCGATCAGAGTAACAATCGAATAATTTTAGAAAAGCTGGAATGAGAACTTAATGCAAAATGGTGGCTAGATTGAGGTTTAGGATAAAGCGGGTGATGGTATTAAAATAGGGGATTCGAACTGTTTGTTAGAAAAACAAACCATCAATAAGAAGGAGGGGAATGCAAACAAAAACGATTTTTATAATAACTATCATTTTTAGCATATTGTACAGTTATTCATTTGCAGATGAATCAACTATCCCGGATAGGCCAACCAATAGCGCCGAATATTATACAAAACAAGGTGATTCTTTCAGAGAACGTAAGATGAATTATGAAGCCAAAGATGCTTATGAAAAAGCAATAAAATTAGATGCTAATGCTGGGAGCGCTCATTTTGGATTAGGAAGGATTCACGCTAGATTAAATAAATTTGATAATGCCATAACTGAGTTGGAATTAGCGATTAAAATAGATCCTGAAAATAATATTGAGGCCTTTCGTCTTTT
>JAHKBC010000123.1 GCA_018825725.1 Candidatus Omnitrophota bacterium | reverse complement strand
TTGATTAAAAGGGGTAAATAATGAAAGAAGAGATAATTTTTCCCAGGAAAGAGTGGTTTCTGGAAACATCATTTCCGGGAGTGCGCAGGTGTAAGGCCGACGCTTTTCGTATCCAGAAAGAAATTTATAAAGGCCGAAGTAAGTTCCAGGATATATATATTTTTGAAAGCCCGGGTTTTGGCAAGATGTTGGCTTTGGATGGAATTATCCAGCTGTCTCAAGCTGACGAATTTATTTATCATGAGGTTATAAGCCACATTCCGCTTTTAAGCCATCCGCATCCGAAGCACTTGCTGGTGATCGGAGGAGGAGACGGAGGGGTATTGCGTGAGGCTGCCAAGCACCCTTTAAAAGAAATTTATTTTGTGGATATTGATAAGCAGGTAGTGGAGGTAGCAAAAAAATACCTCTCATTTATTTCCCAAGGCGTATTTGCCGATAAAAGGGTCAAGGTATTCTTTACTGATGGAAAGAAATTAGTCCGGGGGCATAAGAATTTTTTTGATGTAATTGTGGTTGATTCAACGGATCCTGTTGGTCCCGGAAAAGTATTATTTCAGCTCGATTTTTATCGGTTGGTATTCGATGCTTTAAAAAAAGATGGGATAGCGATTTTTCAGTTAGGCCCTTTCCTGGATTTCGATCTTATTGTTAAGCCTACCTGCCGTAAATTAAAAGAATTATTTACCTATGTTAATCCTGTGAGACTGCCTATGCCATCTTACAGCTGCGGAAGCGAATATTGTTTTGTAATGGTTTCTAAGAAGATAAATCCTCAAGCTATACCGGAAAAAGAAATTGCCCGCAGGCTGCGCTTAAGGTTGACCGATAAAGAGAAGTCTCTGCGTTATTATACACCTTCCATGCACCAGGCAAGTATGGCTATGCCGAAATTGTGGCAGCTTGCAAAATGAAAACAAAATCCAAGGTTCTTATTCTAGGTGACGGCCGGATTGCCCGGGGCGTCTTTAAATTTTTATTAAAAAATCACCGTATTGGCAGGGTAGCATTTTACCCTGAGGATAAAGATGTTTCTAAATACGATATCCTTATCGGGGCATTACCCGGAGCATTGGGTGAGAATTGTTTAAAAACCGCTTTAAAATTCCGTAAAAATTTAATTGATATATCTGATATCGATCCTCCGTTTTATCTTAGGTATGAAAAAGCTATTGCTAAAAAAGGCATCCTGGTTATTCCCGGCTGCGGTATTAGCCCTGGCTTAGTGAATGCGATTATCGGCAGAGAGCTTGCGGATAATAAGAATATAAGGGAGATTGAAATCAAGGCTGGTTCTTTATCCAAAAGTAAATTTTGTTATCCTTTTCTTTGGTGTTTTGAAGATATTGTTTTATGTCATAAATTGTCTTCATGGCAGTTTTTCAAAGGCAAGAAAAAAAAGTGCTTTCCTTTTTCCGGCTATATAAGAGAGAGTTTTTTTGGGCAGGAGGCAGAAAGTTATTATTGCGCAAGCGGCTTCGAGAACCTTATGGATTATCAAGGGTTACGTAATTTCTCCTATCGTGTAGTAAGGCCTCGGGGTTTTATGGATTTCTTTAAATATTTAGAATCCTATGGTTTCTTTCGTTTGAAAAATCTAGCCACAAGTAAAAGAATATTGGAGAGCAAAAAATCAGATAATATTACTTTTGCCGAGCTTAATTTTAGCTCAAGCGTCAATAAAGTGCGCTGGTTGGTAAAAAGCTCTTCTTCCAGAAATGAGGCGATGAACTCTATGCAGAAAGTAACTTGCGCGCTTCCGGCGGTAGTAGCGGATCTTCTGTTAGAGGGGGAAGTCAACTGTCAGGGGTTGTTGTTTATGGAGGAACTGGGAAAACAAGAATATTTATTTAAGAATATTTTGAACCGGCTAAAAGATTATTCTATTACAATTGAGAAAAAGTTGGCGGATGCTTAAACATTCATACATGAATAATAAGGTAAAGGTTTCTTATTCGGGCATAAACCGTAAAGGCGTCTTTGCGGTTAAAGATATAAAAAAAGACGAAGTAATTGCAGTTTGGGGAGGTTATATTATTACCCAGAGTGAGTATAATAAATTGTCCCGTACAGCTTTTAAGAAGATAGACGACTATGCTACTAAGGTCGCGGATGGATTTTATATGGTTTCTTCTAAAATGGGATTGTTAGAAGACGACGATTTTTTTAATCATTCCTGTAATCCTAATGCCGGGATTAGGGGGCAGATTTTAATGGTAGCAATGCGTGATATTAAAAGAGGCGAAGAAATAACCTATGATTATGCCATGACGGATGCGGATTTCAATTATAGTTTTAAGTGCCGCTGTAAAGCAAAGAACTGCCGTGGCAGGATAACTACTAACGATTGGAAGAATCCTGTTCTGCAAAAGAAATATGCCGGATTTTTTTCCTTCTACATTCAGGATTTGATTACCCGTTCCAGGAAGCTTCGAAGGAAGTGAGGGCTTTAAAAAGACTTGAATTATCCTGGTTTTACTGATATATTGAACTTGATAGAAATAAATAAAGGGAGAGCTATATGGAAGAAAATA
>JAHKBC010000122.1 GCA_018825725.1 Candidatus Omnitrophota bacterium | reverse complement strand
GACTGGCTGTTGATGCTGTTAAGTACCGAGCAGGTATGGTAGTCAAAACCGTATTTCGGATGAGTGTACCCTATATCCTTAATAATTTTGCGGGATAGCTTCTGTATATCAACATAGGCGCTGGTAGTAATCTCTCCGCCTACGATTAAAAGGCCCATGGTAACATAAGTTTCGCAGGCAACCCTTCCGTAGGGGTCCTGCCTGAGCACGTCATCAAGTACTGCATCGGAGATCTGATCGCAAAGCTTATCCGGATGCCCCTCTCCCACCGATTCAGAAGTAAAAAGCCTCTTCTCCATCTTAACTCTCTCCTTTCAACATCGCGTTTAACTTTCTGTATGTCTCTATTCTCCCTATATCAACCCAGAGTTTCTTAAAAATATACCCGTAGACTAAATCATTCTCTACCAGCCATCTGATATACGCGCCGATATTATCAAAAAACTCTTTTCCGCTGTCAAGGTACTTCTCCACCAATTTTAATTTACTGCGCGGAAAATAATAGACGCAGGTAGCAATCCTACTAGATTTAGGCCTGGCAGGTTTTTCCAAGAACTCCTTAACCTTATTATTTCTATCCACAGAGACCACTCCATAGTGGGTAGCCTCGGATTTACTTTTTAAATCATAGAGCCCGACCGTTACCGCGGGTTTCCTCTTGCGGGCAAACTTCACAAAATCCGTCAATGGCTCTTCAAAAAAATTATCACCACCCAAAACCAAATAATCTTCGCTTAACCCCTCTTTCTTAAAAACTAAATTCATATCCCTGATTGCACCCAATTTATCCTTAGAGGAATGAGTATGATCATTAATAATGTGGATCTTACTCTTTAAGCTGGATTTTTCCTTCCATTTATCAAAATAGCCAAAATAAAGAGCATTGGTAACCACGCTAATATCTGAAAGTCCCTCGACGTTTTTAAGTTTATCCAAAAGATAGTCTACGATGGGGCGGTTATTAACCTTTAATAGAGGTTTGGGATAATTCTTTACGTATGGGTATAGGCGCGTACCGTATCCGGCAGCCAGGATAAGGGCTTTCATGAATCTATCTCTTGACCTCCTTAAGTTTACGCTGCATAAATGCATTTACCTCTTTGGCTGAAGTCAAACTCATTGCCTCATCGGCAATTTTTTTGGCCTCCTCCATGCTGATTGACCTGATTAAATGTTTAATTTGAGGTATGGCTAACGACGGCATGCTGAATTCATCCAAACCCAGGCCCAATAGAAGCAAAATAAATGTTTCATCAGAAGCCATCTCGCCACACATCCCTACCCAGATATTGTTCTGATGCGCAGCATCAATAACATTTTTAACCATCCTTAAGACCGCCGGATGCGCTGGCTCATAAAGATAGGCAACCTTTTCATTAGTACGGTCAACCGCCAGGGCATATTGAATAAGATCATTTGTACCAATGCTAAAAAAATGCGCTTCCTTGGCCAGAATATCCGCAGTCAGCGCAGCCGAAGGCACTTCAACCATTGCCCCGACCTCGATATTCTCGTCAAAAGCCACCCTCTTTTCTTTTAATTCCTTCTTGCACTCTTCGAGAATATTATTAGCCTGGCGTAACTCCTCGATGCCCGAAATCATAGGATACATCAGTTTCAATTTCCCAAAAACAGAAGCACGCAATACAGCCCGTAACTGCAATTTGAATATGTCCGGTTTTGTAAAACAAAAACGAATTGCCCGCCATCCTAAAAAGGGTTGCATCTCCTTAGGTATCTCAAACTGGGATAAAAATTTATCCCCTCCTAAATCCAAAGTCCTTATTATAACCGGATAAGGTTTCATCTCCTGCGCAACATACTTATATGCCTGGAAATGCTCTTCTTCAGTCGGCAGGTCTTTGCGGTTCATGTAGAAAAACTCAGTCCGGTAAAGACCTATGCCTAAGCCGCCGTGGAGTTTAACAGTAGGAACTTCATCGGGAAACTCTATATTGGCGACAATCTCAACTAT
This sequence comes from Candidatus Omnitrophota bacterium, assembly GCA_018825725.1. Taxonomy (GTDB): domain Bacteria; phylum Omnitrophota; class Gorgyraeia; order Gygaellales; family Profunditerraquicolaceae; genus JAHKBC01. Next base: position 1,654 of record JAHKBC010000122.1, on the reverse strand, counting down.
CTTACCGTCCTTTGTCAACGCCGGCAGATCTTTATCCAAAAGGTATTTATCGGATAAGCCTTTTAATTTTAGTTCTTCCTGCCGATATATCTCTAAAGTCTCTTCATCGGGATTAACGATAACAATACCCATGCTCCCGTCAACAATCAAAAAGTCATCACTCTTGATAATCTGGGTAGCCTGCTCCGTACCTACTACTGCCGGGATTTCCAAGGCCTTAGCCATAATGGCGGTATGCGAGGTCTTACCGCCTATATCCGTAATAAAAGCGCAGACACTCTGTTTATGCATTGCCGCCGTATCCGAAGGAGACAAATCGTGGGAAACCACAACTACCTTTTCTTTTAAATCCACCAGGCTTTTTTTCTGCTCCTTACCCAAAAGATTCCTTAGAATCCTTCTGCCCACATCATTGATATCGGCAATCCGCTCCTTAAGATACTCATCCTCGATTTTAGAAAATACATCGATATATTTCTTAAGGACCTCGGAAAATATAAAAGCAACGCTCAAGTTATCTTTTTTGAGCCTGGAGATAACCTCTTCAATAAGCATGCGATCTTCAAGGACCAATAGATGTGCGTCAAAAATCTCCGCTTCTTCCTGCCCCAAATCTGAAGCAATGCGTTTTTGCAAATCAATTATCTCACGGCGGGTCTGGATTAAAGCCTCCTCAAAGAGCTGAATTTGAAGCGGGATTTCCTCTGGCTTAATCGACTGCTTAGGGATTGAGAAATCCTCCCGGCCTATCTTATAGGCCAAACCGGTCTTAATTCCTGGAGCCGCAGCTATACCTTTTAATCTAATCATAAAATCATTCCTCTTTAACAATAACCTTTTCTAATTCCAAGATAGCCTGTTGAGCATCATCACCCTCAGCCTCTAGATAAATTACACTACCCTCTTCCGCGCCCAGCATAAGAATACCCATGATAGACTTACCGTCCACTTTTTCACTTTCGCGGCTGACCGTAATTTGAGAATCAAACTTATTCGCCACCTGCACGAATAATGCCGCAGGCCTAGCATGCAGGCCTTGCTTGCTCATAACAGTTATTTTTTTCTTAAATACAGGCATTTTCTAAATCTCTTCAATAAAATTCAGGATTATATTGGCTAATTTCAAATGGTCATGCCTTATAACGCCGTCGGTAGCAGCAATATCCTCTTCGATTATACGATACCCCATATTTTCAACGTTACACCGATCATTTATAACCGGATAGGCTTCCTCAAGCTTATAACGCTTAAGACTATCTTCGGGAACCTTTCCGGAATTTACAATACAGTAATCCAGTATACGCGGATGGCTGTGCTGCACCAACACCTTAAGATGATTGGAAAGCGCGAATCCATCGGTCTCCCCGGGCTGGGTCATCACATTACAGACATAGACCTTTACTGCCCGAGAATTAATTATGGCATTAGTAATATCTTTAATTAAAAGATTGGGTATTATGCTCGTATAAAGAGAACCTGGACCTAAAACAATAATATCTGCCTCTTCAATGGCCTTGACTGCCTCCGGAGTCGCCTCGGGGTTGTCCGGTTTTAAAAAAACCTTATCTATCGGTTTATGAGCCTTAGGTATTTGATCTTCTCCCTCTATAGTTGAGCCATCCTTGTAATTGGCCCACAAAGACACATTGGTAAG
>JAHKBC010000121.1 GCA_018825725.1 Candidatus Omnitrophota bacterium | reverse complement strand
CTTCCCGGATTGGCCAGTGCGCGGTACGTTTTGATAAATTGCCACAGTTCTTGAAGCAAGCAGACGTTATCATTAGCGCAACAACAAGTCCGCACTTTATCATAAAGAAAGAAAACTTGGGAGGTGTCATTTCTCGGAAGTTGCTTATTGTGGATTTAGCTATGCCAAGAGATGTAGACCCGAAGGTGAGGGAGATAGAAAATGTTGAATTATTTAATTTAGAAGACTTAAGTTTTATTGTGCAAAAGAATTTAGAGAAGAAGAGGCATGAGGCAGAAAAAATAGAAAAACTAATAAATCAAGAGGTAGATTTATTATGGCAAAAACTTACCGTATCGGAACTAGAACCAGTCCTCTTGCCTTAAGGCAGGTTGAGGAGATTTTAGAGGTTTTAAGAAAGTTTTATCCTGATTTTAAGGCAGTAGTTATAGGCATAGATACCTATGGTGATAAAGACAAGGATACGCCCATATCACAAATAGAGGGGACTGATTTTTTTACGAAGGAAATTGACGAAGCACTTTTGAATAGCAGGATTGATTTTGCAGTTCACAGCGCAAAAGATTTACCCGATACGCTAAAAGAGGGGTTGATTATAGCGGCGTTAACCAACTCTATAGATCCCTACGACGCCTTGTTATCTAAAGATGGTTTAAAACTGGCGGAACTTTCCAATGGAGCAAGGATCGGAACGAGCAGTTTGCGGCGCAAGACTCAGTTAAGGAAATATAGAGATGACTTTGATATAGTCGATATTCGGGGAAATATCGAAGAGCGCTTGAAAAGGCTAGATACAGGCGATTTAGATGCGATTGTTATCGCCGCATCAGGTTTGGTGCGCCTTGGGCTGGAAAAGAGAATAACAGAGAGAATCCCATTTGAGATTCTTAAGCCTCACCCTTTACAAGGGGCTTTAGCAATTGTTGTAAAAGCGGGAGATTTAAAACTTCATAGCCTGTTTTCAGTAATCGATTCTCAGGAGGTTGTTCTATTATGAAGAACAAGGTTTATTTAGTGGGCGCAGGCCCAGGAAAGCCCGATTTAATAACTGTAAGAGGATTAAATATCCTTAAAGAGGCGGATGTTGTCATTTATGATTATCTTGTTGATAAGAGGATTTTAGAGAATGCAAAAGAAGGTGCAGATCTTATATGTTGCGATAAGTTAGCAAAGAAAGGGAGATATTCTAACGGTTTTTCAAAACACCAGGAAAGAATCAGCAATTTAATAGTTAAGAAAGCTAAAGAAGGCAAAAGGGTGGCGCGGCTTAAGAACGGAGACGTTTCTATTTTTAGCCGCCTTTCCCAGGAGCTAGATGCGTTGGTAAGAAACAAGATAGATTATGAATTAGTGCCCGGAGTTACTGCTGCAAGCGGCGCAGCCAGTTATGCAGGGATACCGCTTACCGACAGGGAGTTTGCTTCTACTTGCGCTTTTGTTACCGGGCATGAGGATCCGAATAAAGAAGTAAGCAGTATCGATTGGAAGGCTTTAAGTAAGGTCGGGACAGTTGTATTTTATATGGCAGTAGAAAACCTGCCGGAAATAGTCAAGGAGTTAATTAAGGTGGGTAAACCGAAAGACACTGGCTGTGCGATAGTCCAAAATGCGACTTTGGCAACACAAAAAGTTTTAAGCGCAAACTTAGAGGATATTGCGAAGAGGGCTAAAAGAGAAGGGATTAAGCCACCGGCAATAATTGTTGTCGGCGATGTCGTGAAACTGGGGAAGCGATTTAACTGGCTAAAGAAGAATAAAAAGATTATTTTTACCGGACTATCAGAGGAAAGGTTTTTTATAAAAGGTGTATATTTTCATCTTCCTCTGATTAAGATAGAGCCAATGGATGATTACAGGGGATTTGATAATTACCTAAAGAATATCAGTGATTATGACTGGCTCATTTTTGCTAGCCGCTATGGGGTTGAGTATTTTTTTAAGAGATTAGAAGCTGTCGGATTAGACTCAAGGGTGCTTAATGGAATAAAGATTGCGGCAGTAGGAGATTCTACAAAAAATCGCCTTTTAGATTTTGGAATTAAGGCAGATTTAGTACCCAGAAATGAGTCATCAAAGGGTCTTATAGAGAGGTTTAAAAAAGAGAATTTTAAAGGTAAAAATATATTTTTACCACGTTCGGATATTTCTGATAAAGGTTTGGAAAAAGAGTTAGGAAAACTTGGCGCTCTCGTAACTACAAGTGTCGCTTATAGAAATGTAATGCCAAAAGATTTGCCAGATTTAGATTTGAATGACTTTGATAAGATTATGTTTACCAGCCCTTCAACGGTAAGGAATTTTAAAAAAAGATACAAAAAGGTGCCAAAGAAAGTCAAAATCCGCTATATCGGAGATGTGACTTTACGGGAGATAAAAAGATGCAGGTTGCGAGTTTAAGAAGATTAAGACAGAGTGCTAATTTGAGGGATTGGATAAGTCAAACCCGGCTTACCCCTAAGGATATTATTTTGCCATATTTTGTGGTTGAAGGAAGAAATGTAAAGAAGGAAATAAAATCCATGCCTGGCGTGTATCATTTTTCAACCGATAGTTTACTTAAAGATATATCAGAAACAAAAGGAATAAAATCTATACTTTTATTTGGTATTCCCAAAACTAAGGATGAAATAGGAAGTCAGGCATATAGAGACGATAGCATTGTGCAAAAGGCAACAAAAGCAATAAAGAGGGAATTTAAAAAGCTGATTGTAATCACAGATGTGTGCCTCTGCGGATATACAATCCACGGGCATTGCGGAGTAGTTAAAGGTAATAAAATACTTAATGATGAGACCATTAAAGTATTGGCTAAGACTGCGCTTTCCCATACCCAGGCCGGCGCGGATCTTGTTGCGCCTTCAGCTATGATGGATGGTCAGGTTAGGACGATAAGAGAGATACTCGATAAGAACGGATTTGATGATACAGGCATCTTGGCTTATTCAGCAAAATATGCATCAAGTTTTTATGGACCCTTTAGGGAAGCTTTGGATTCTTGGCCACAGTTTGGCGATAGGAAATCTTACCAGATGGATTATCGAAATAGCAATGAGGCTTTACGAGAGATAGGACAGGATATTGATGAAGGAGCCGACATTATTATGGTAAAGCCAGCCTTGGCTTATTTAGATATCATTTATCGCGCAAGGCAGAAGTTTAATCTGCCCATTGCCGCTTATAACGTAAGCGGTGAATACAGTATGATAAAGAAATTGGCAGGTGGGGATAAGATTAGAGAAAAAGAGCTTGTGCTTGAGGTCCTTAGTTCCATTAAAAGAGCCGGAGCAGATCTGATTATATCTTATTTTGGCAAAGAGGTAATAAGATGGCTTGTATAGAGATAGCTAAAAGTCTATTCGATGAAGCAAAGAAATACATACCAGGCGGTGTAAATAGCCCGGTGCG
>JAHKBC010000355.1 GCA_018825725.1 Candidatus Omnitrophota bacterium | reverse complement strand
TCTTCTTCTGGGTATTCACCTTCAAAAACCTTTCCATCTGAAAGCAATATCTGGTCTATCTTGCCAATTTCTGTCTTCTGTATCAATATCTCTTGCAAGATAATCTGGTCATCCTTTTCAACCCAAGCTCTCACAGTGAAATCATCTGATAGGCTTAATGCGTCCTGCTTTTCAGTCCAAAAGTCAATCGCCTTGCTATCTGTAAAGACAAGGTTGTCTTTACTTATAATGTTAAGCTCAAAATTGTCTAAAAGAGATAGCTGGTCTGGTAAGATTATTTGTGTATCAAGGAATAGGTTGTCTTGTAGGATTAAATTGTCTGTAGCCAACAATATGTTTATAGTCCAGTCATCAGCAAAGCTCAAGATGTCATACTTTTCAGCCCAAGTAAAGAGGCTGAAGTTATCGGTCAATAGCAAGTTTTCACGCTTGATAATAGTAGGAAGACTTATATCAGTAAAAGACACCAAATCAGCTTTGGCTGTATTAGCAGAAAAAGAGGATAAATCGGAAAGGGTTACATTGTCTGCCTTCCAAATACTTGCCTCAAAAAATGTGCTGTCTAATAAGCCCAATATATCTATAAGAATTACCTGATTTTCCCAAGTCAATATGTCTGTCAACTCAAAACTGTCCGCCTTTAATATCCACAGGTTGCCACTTACAATATCTGTCAGTATCAAGCTCTCATCCTTCTCAATCAAGGCACTGTAAGTATCCTCATCACTTGCAACCAAAACATCCCTTAATAGCTTTTCGTATTCTTCAGCCCCACCGTCAGCAAAATGAATATCGTCAGTCTTTGTGCTTTCAAGCCGATAGGTAACATTATCAGACCAAGAAATGGTATCTTGTTTCTGAATACTAAAAAGAAGGTATTCAGAAAGGGTGAGGTTGTCTTGTTTGTTTGTCCAGCTAAATTCAAAGATAGTATCAGTGAGATAAATCACATCTTCTTGTAATCCACAAAATTCCTGCCTTGACTCATCAAAGAAATTAAGGCTATCAAGAAGCAGGTCTTTTACAAATGCTGTCTTTGTGTCTATCCACTCAAAATCATCTGAATAAAGGGCATTAAAGAAGTAGCTCTCTATATCACCAAATCCTAAAATATCACTCTTTGCTATTGATAGCCAGAGGGTATCTTGTAATCCCAGATCATCTTCTTTTTGGGTGTTTGCTACAAGAGACTTTATGTCTGTCAATAAAAAGGTGTCTTGAGATAGGAAATTTATCTTTTCTTGCGTACTGTCATCAAATGCAACGACATCCCCTAATTCATCCCAGAGTATAAATGTCTTCTGGTCATCAAGGTTAAGGGTATCTTGGCAAGAATACGAAAGGAAGGCTGTCAATTGGTCTGCAAAAGAAAGGCTGTCGCTCTTTAGAATGGTTAAGAATGCACTGCTTATATCAGAAAAAACAAGATTGTCTAATAAAGCCCCCTTTTCAAAAGCAAAAGTGTCTGTCAAAATAAGGATGTCTTGTTTTGTAACCCAGAGAGAATTGAAAAATATGTCTGTAAAATCAAGACCGTCAGCCTTCTCTATCCATATATCAATTTGCTTATCGTCAGCAAAGACAATCTCATCGCCTTTGGGTAACGCATAGTCTTTGTCATCGGCTAAATCAAGGTCGTCTCTTTTCAAGGCATTCATTTGATACCCTACAATCAAATCTTGTAGATTAAGGGTGTCTTGCCTTAATGCCTGTAACTTATATGATGTTTCGTCAGCAAAAACAAAGCTGTCTTGCTTGCCAATCAGCACACTTAATAAGCTATTATCGGTAAAAACAAAGTCGTCTTCTATAGGCTTCTCTATCAGAGCTATTTTGCTATCAGAAAGTAATATGTCATCCAGCCAAAGACTACTGATATTTACTTGTTTGGTCTCTGCCAGCAATAGATTATCAAGCAAGAATGTCTGTATGTCTGCCAATAAATAGTCTTGGAATGCAATTATGTCTTGTTTCCCAGCCCAGATTTTAGTAACGAAGCTATCAGATAGAGTCAGTATATCTTGTCTCTCTATCCATAGCCAACTTACAATCTGGTCATCAAGGGTAACTGTTTCTTCTTTTAACGCTTTTGCTTCATAGGTTTCTTTATCGGCAAATGATATGCTCTCTTGTTTTTGAACCCATAGATTGTATACAAAAGTATCGGTCAAGTCAAAATGGTCTTCTTTTGTATGCCAGATTTTATTGATAGTAAGGCTATCAGACAAGTTAAGCTCATCTTGCCTTCCTGCCCATAACCAACTTGTATTCAGGTCATCAAAAGCTACGCTATCTTCTTTTAGGTATTTTGCTTCAAAAACCTTTCCGTCTGTTAAATATAAGGTGTCTTTATGGCAGGTTAGCCCCACATCTTCAAGTAGTAAATCTTCCTGCAATGCCTTAAATAACCTGTAGCTCACATTGTCAATCCAGCTCAAAGAGTCTTGGCTAAATATTGTAGGGTAAACACTATCTAAAAGATTGAAGACATCCTGCTTTATAGCCTGTTCGTCAAATTCCTTTGTGTCGGTTAGACTTATATCGTCTAAACTCAACAAACTAAATATGTGCCAGTATCCGTCTGTTAATGCCAGCTGGTCATATAACCAAAAACGAGATAGAATAAGGCTGTCTGTTAAGGTTGCAATATCCAACTTCTGGATAAATCCAGAATAAAAGCTATTGTCAACCCAATCAAGAGTATCCTGTTCTTTAATCCATAGCCACCCAGCAATCGTATCAACGAAAACAATCCCTTCTTCCTTTAATGCTTCCGCTTCAAAAATCTTACCATCAGAAAGCAACAAGCCTTCTTGCTTTTGAGTCCATAGATTATATGTAAAACCATCTGTGAGGCTCAGGTTATCTTCTTTTGTAACCCATCTGGTAGTGGCAAGGTTATCTAATAGGCTCAACTCTTCTTGCTTCTTAATCCACATCCAGCCTGTAGTCTGGTCAACAAAAGCAAGCTCTTCATATTCTGAATATTCAGCCTTATAAGCCTCACTATCAGAAAAGATAAGGCTGTCTTGTTTTGTTGATTGTAGGTTATATATCAAACTATCTGTTAAGATAAGGCTGTCTTGTTTTGTAATCCATCTGGTGGTAATAATATTGTCAAATAGGCTCAATTCTTCTTGTTTTTCTGCCCATAAGTCAATTATTTTGCTATCGCTAAAAACAATCTCATCTTTACTTGTTACATCAAATTCTGAGCCGTCTAAAAGGGTCAGCTGGTCTGTTAAAATTGTTTGTAAATTGAAAGTCAGGCTATCTTGTAAAGTTAGGCTGTCGGTAGGAAGTAGTATGTTTGCTATCCATTCATCAGTAAAAACAATCACATCTTCTTTTTTAATCCATAGCCAATCTGCAACTTGGTCAGCAAAAAGGAGGCTTTCGCTCTTCAGATATTCGCCCTCATAAATCTTATTGTCTAAAAATAGTATCTGGTCTATCTTGTTAATTTCTGCCTTCTGAGTTAGCATTTCTTGAAAAACAAGCACATCTTCTTTTACAATCCATCTGTTAGAAAAATATCCGTCTATAAAGATAATGCTTTCGTCTATAGGCTTTTCTAATTGCCATATCTCGTTGTCAGAAAGTGATAAGCCTTCTTGTTTTTGAGACCATAATTGATAGGTAAGGACATCTGTCAGGATAATGTTATCGGCTTCTAATACCTGTATCTTGTCGGTGAAATTGTCCAGCAAACTCAACTCATCCTGTTTATCTACCCATAACCACTTTATGGCCTGGTCTACAAAAACAATCTCTTCTTCTTCAAAGTATTTTGCTTCAAAAACTTCACTATCAGAAAGCAACAGATTATCCAACTGTAAATCGCTAAAATCTATCTGCTTGACATCTGTAAGTATCAAATTATCAGATGGGAATAATACGCCTTTTAATAAGTTTTCTTGAAATATAAGCTGGTCATCCCTTTCAACCAAGTTTCTTATGGTGTGGCTGTCTGGCAGGCTTAATGTGTCCGTAAGTAAAACCTTATTTTTTCCAAGCAATATGTCTGTCAGTTCAAGGCTATCTGTTTTTAACGCCCATAATGCATTACTTTCAAAGTCCGCCAATATCAAGTTGTCGCCTTTCTCAATCAAGGCGTTGTAGACATCCTTGTCATTCACAAGCAAAACATCTGCCAAAAACTTCTCGTATTCTTCTGCACCACCATCCGCAAAATGAAGATTGTCGGATTTCAGGCTCTCAAGTTTATAGGTAACAGAGTCAGACCAAGAAAGAGTGTCTTGCTTTTGAATGCCATAGAGAGAATACTCAGAGAGGATCAATGCGTCAGTTTTTAGAACATAGGCTTGACTCGTATCAACATCAACAAAGGATATGCTATCCTCTTTTGGTGCATATAAGACAATCTGCTTTATATCAGGTAAGTTCAATATATCTATTTTAACAACTTCTTCTTTTAGGGAAACTTTCTCGTCAACAAAAGAAAGGCTGTCGTTTTTATGTATCCACGACTTTACTGTTTTATCATCTGTCCACCCTAAACCATCTTCTTTGTTTATGTAGGTTAACCTGAAAACGGTGTCGGTAAAAGCTATGCTGTCCTCTTTCAGGATATAAGCTATGATTGTCTTTGTGTCTGCAAGCAATACCACATCCATTAAGAGGTCTGTCATCTCAACAAGTTTAAGGTCTGTCAGGCTTAATGGTTCTGTTCCAAACTCAAAAGAAGTTGTTTTTAGGTCAATAAAAGAAAGGCTATCTTGATTGCTTTTCTTCTCAAAAAAGGTCTTTGTGTCAAGAAAAGAGAAAATATCAGTCTTAATAAGGTATCCTATCCAGCTTTTAACATCTGAAAAATCTACTGTGTTTGTGAAGAACGCCTTGTTGTTTATGGTCTTTATATCTGTTAGTTCAAGATTGTCTATACCTAATTTGCCTAAAATAAAGCCTTCTTTATCTGCCAATAAAAAGGTATCTTGTTTGCCAATCCAGTCTTTTAGGGTGGCTATGTCATCTATGGCTAAGCTATCTATCAAGAATTTTGTGCTATCTTCTTTACTGCTATCGGCAATGTAAATATTGTCTGTCTTAATGGCAGTTATCTTGTAACTAACAAAATCTGATAAATAGAGGTTATCTTGTTTTGTCTTCTGCAAAAAGAATGTCTTTGAGTCTGTTAAATCAAAGGCATCTTGTTTCGGAAGTTTCCATAGATACAAGGCATCAGCAAAGTAAAGGCTATCCAGTTTAATGACTTCTAACTTGCCTATCTTGACATCATTAAGCTGAATGTAATCAGCTTGATAATCCCATGTCTCTTCTGTAGACCCATCACTAAAAATAAAGACATCTTCTAAATTGTTCCAAAGCCTATATGTTTTTTGGTCATTAAGGCTAAAGGTGTCTTGGTAACTATAGAAAAAGGTAAATATAGGCTGGTCAGCAAAAGAAAGACTATCGCTTTTTAGAATAAATGCGGACTTGTTACATATATCAAAAAAAGCAATGCTATCAGGT
>JAHKBC010000352.1 GCA_018825725.1 Candidatus Omnitrophota bacterium | reverse complement strand
AGCCCTCTTTAGCCAGTTCCAAGGCTATGGCGCGGCCGATCCCTCGCGAAGCGCCGCTGATTATAGCAACTTTATCTTTAAGCATCATTTTAAGCCCTTTCGCAGAAAAAGTCGGGGACTGTCCCCTACTTTTCTAGAGTGTTCTTTATTATCGCCAGGAGTTCTTGAGTATCAAATGGTTTATATAAAAATCCTGAAACTTTTAAGTCCACGGCGTTTTTATATTTTTCTTCATCGGCGTATCCGGTAATCAGTATTTCGGGAATCAGGGTTTTTCCCTGCTGGCCGCGGATTTCCCGCGCGTTCTTGATGGTTTCAATCCCATCAAGCAGCGGCATCCGGATATCCAGGATCAAAAGGTCGAATTCCTCGGTTTTTATTTTCTCTAACGCTTCTACTCCGTCTGAGACTATGGTTGCTTCGTAGCCTTCTTTTTTTAGCAGTTTACGCAGGCTTAAAGTAATCATTGCTTCATCATCAATTACTAATATTCTTTTGGACATTCCAGCCCTCTCTTTCTTGGTTACTTCACTTTACTGATTTTTTTTCTTTTAATTTAGGCAGCTGCAAAGTAAACATTGAGCCTTTGTTTAATTTAGACTCAACCATTATTTTTCCTTTATGCTTTTCAATAATGGATTGGCAAATAGATAATCCCAGCCCCAGCCCTTTGCCGACTTCTTTAGTGGTGAAAAAAGGATCAAAGATCCGGTTTATTATTTCTTGGGGAATTCCTGCTCCTTCGTCCTTAATGCAGATTTTAACCCAGTTTTCTTCTTCTAAAACGGTTATAAAAACTGTGCCGCTTTTTTTTATCTGTTTTATTGCGTCTCGGGCATTTAAAATAATATTAGTAACAACTTGCCCCAGCTCATCGTGATTGGCTATGACCGGATACGATTCTTTGCCGGCAGTAACCTTTAAACTAATATTCTCCTGTTCCAACTGGTATTTTAAAAAATCCACGGTGTTCCGGATGATCTCCAGGAGGTTAATTTCATACATCATAGTACTTTCCATCGGTTTCTTAGAGAAAGTCATTAATTTCTGGACTATTGTCTTGCAGCGCTTGGTCGCTTCTTCGATCATTTCCAGCGATTCTTTATCCAGCTCATCGCCGGATAGAAGCATCTGGACATTGGTCAGGATCGCGGTCAAAGGGTTGTTTATTTCATGGGCCACTCCGCCGGCCAAAGTGCCGACAGTAGCCAGTTTTTCCGCATGGACGAGTTGTTTCTGCACTTCCACCAGCTCTTGGGTCCTCTGGCGGACCTGTTCCTCGATATTCTTGTATAAAAGCGAATTGGCGACGGCGATGGTAGATTGGTTTTTGAGGACGTTCAGGAAATAAAAATCCATCGAGGTATATCTTTGCAGGTTAGCCTTTTTTTCCAGGTTGATCGCGCCCAGGAGTTTATCGTTTAAAACTAAAGGAATGACTACCCCGGTTTCGGTGCGGTAGAAATAATCTTTTGCCGCATCCTTGATCGGGATGTAGACAGGATCGATCTCAATAAACTCGCGGTTAACGATTCTATTGTTTTTAGTTAGCCAGAGCAGGAACTCGTTCTTTACTTCTAAGCTGTTTATGCCGGACGATTTATTCCTGGTTCCGGCGAGCTCGTAGATGTTCTTGCTTTCATTAAGTATGAATATCTCGATGTTCTGGGGATAAAGGGTATTGGCAATCTCTTCTTCGATCCTGACTATAAGCTGGGAGAACCCCTTTAGGTAAACCAGGTCTTCGCTGAATTTATTGAGGGTTTTATCCATTCCGGCCCGGCGTTTCTGGAAGAAGTGGTCGACCCTGGGTTGGACGATCCGCACAAATAACAGGAATAAAAACGATATAGCTGCCAGGTATAGATAAGTAGCCGGGTTATCGATATTGCTGTACCAGTTCCTGGTTAAGTAGATAAGCAGCAGAAAAGGCATAACCAGGGCGATGTTGGTAAATAGCCAGGCGATGGTTTTATGGAAGACCGTCTCAATGTCCATAAGCTTGTACTTGACTATGGAATATCCTACAATAGTGATGCAGACAAAAACCGGCATGAAGGCCAGCAGGTAAAGGCTGATCCCGAAATTCGGCAGGAATTCCACCGAGCCGATGAACGCGATGGAGAAAGCGGCGATAATAAGCAACGCCTGTTTTTTCTTGATCGGTATTTCTTCCTGTTTATAGACAAAGAGGAAATTCTTGATGGATAAGATCATCAGGTAATAAAACCAGATCAGAAAAACAAAATAAAGATTCCCCGCCCTGGGGTAAAATCCCCAGGGATATTGCCACATTCCTTTTACTAAAAGATTAGAATTGATGCAGCTAATATAGAGAATGACGGCTAAAGCCAAGTTAACCGCAACGTAAACGTACTTCCTTTTTGTCTGCGGCCGGGAAAGTAACGGGCTTTGCCAGCAGACCGAAAAGAAATAAATTGACGGCGTAATGAAGATTATGCCCAAAAAAGACATGGTTCTAGCCCAGAAATGTGCTACGTCCGGGATAGAGCTGGAGTATATCATTCCTACTCCAATAAGCCATAGCGCAACCGCCAAGCAGCTTATTATGTAGGAAATATTGACCAGGGATCTTCTGTTTTGCACGAGAATGAATATTCCTTCGCCCAACGTCAGTGTCCCTACCCAGTAATAAGGCAGCGCGTAGGGATTGAAAAAATAATTTTTGGGATCAAGTATCAGGTTAAGCATTGGTTATCTCGTTGATCGCCCTCAGGTAATCGTTTATTTTCTTTTTCCTGCCCTTGATGCT
>JAHKBC010000120.1 GCA_018825725.1 Candidatus Omnitrophota bacterium | reverse complement strand
TCTTTATCCATATTTACCCCTTTTTAATGTGTATACTTTGAAATTCTGTTAAAAGCCTAAACACAAACATGCTTTATGGTACTTATTAAATAAGATCTCTATTAAAAGGATTACCAGCATATATTTATAATTCAGTTATACCAGAAATTCACCTAAAAAGCAACAGAATTGAACCTGTAAAAATGTAACTCATTGATAAATAACCTGTTATATAAATAGCTACCGGTACTTGTGATATGGTTTAAGTGTTTCTAAGAAATCTAAATCAGAGTTGTATCCTAAATCTACTGCTTTATCGCAATACTCCATTGCCAAATGGTAATAAGCCTGAGCAAAATACGGATTGACTTCAATTACCTTCTTAAACAAAACGATAGCCTTACCCATATCAATTTAGTAAAAAGGCTCTCTTATTTTATTCTCCATCGTCTTGTTCAAAATGACACCCACATACATTGCACTCGTATACTGACATCTCATAGCGAGGCTCTAAAAATCGCGTATCTTTACTGCCACATTTTGGGCATTGGACCGGAGGTAACCAATCAGGCATAATATAAACTCTTAATTTTTGTTGGCACCTTAGAGAGAGGATGCCAGCTGCAAATTGCCCATCGTATAAAACACCAAAAGAAAATTGACCAACTAGACAAAAACTACATGTAAACTGCCCTAATCAAAATTGAATCTCCCCGGACTAAAGTCCTGGGATTCATCCCGAGCAGAAAAAACACAATTCCATTCATCCCGCGGGCTAAAGCCCGGGGATTTCTGCGAGGGATTAAATTTATATCGAAATGACGTTTTTAGTATACAAAATATAATCTCAAAAAGCAAACCATTAAAAAAACCGTCAGCCCACTTTCAATATAATAGCTAAATCACCAAAAACTAGCAAAAAAAATCTTTTTTATCTGTAATACGTCCTCTTATACTCATCCAATTTAGCCTGCAATCCAGGTAAAAACAATTTATACATAAATAATTTTTTATTCTTACGAAGAAGATAATGCATGAACTCTGGCAATTTATTATTTAATACCTCCACATAATTGTAACCTTTCCTTAGAATTTTACTTTCCCAGATTATCCAATCATCCATTATGGTGGATATTTTAATCCCTGCTTTAGCCTTAAGCGCATAAAGCGTTTCCTGAAAGACCTGGCTATCATAAAGCCTATCCATAGCAAAGCGTAATTTGTCTACTTTTAAAACATCTGTTTCAGACATAGCATTGCTTTTATAGGCCTGATACGGAGCCGTAAACGAATGTTTTATACCATAACGAGCTGCCTGCTGCCGCAACACAGTCCCGGCCAATACAACCAACCTTAAAATAACCACCTTGGAAGGATGTAAATCATAGAGCCACTCCAGTGACTCTTTTAAATCATCGTAACTTTGAAAAGGCAAGGCATCGATAAGCTGTATCTCGTAAAAAAGATTAAACTTATTTAAAAATCTGATTCCCCTCCGGAACCTTTCTTTATCAAACGGCCGGTTAATTGCCCTCAAAGTTCTAGGATTCGTGCTCTGAATACCGATTTCAATATTCACAAAACCTATTTTGCCTAAAACCTGAGCCAGGCGCTCATCAACAAACTCAGCCATCAATTCCAGGTGTAAGCTTGACCCCCTATTGTATTTCCGGAATATTTTAAGAATTTTGATTGCTCTCTGATAATTCGCGTTAAAGGTTGCATCCATCAGGTATACTTCACTGGGTCTTTGAGAAAGAATAAACTTTAATTCCTTCTCGATTCTCTTTAACGAAAAAAACCTTAGGCAGGTAAAATTCTTATGGTAATAACAATAGCTACAGCGATATAAACAACCCCGTGTTGTTTCAAGAGGCACATCCAAAATATTCTCACCCTTCAGGTTTACCAAGCCGTTTAGATAAGGAGAAGGAATCATTCCCAGTTCAGCAATATTTGGCCGGTCAGGATTATGAAAAATCTTCCTTCCTTCCCTGAATGAAATACCCTTTATCCGGGGCAATTTAGCTTCCCTTCGCCAAAAAACATCCACCAACTCTAAAAAAGTAGCCTCCCCTTCGCCCCGGACAACTATATCAACAGCCTTTTCTTCTGAAAGAATGTCCTCTGCGCGATGGCTTACCTCTGGCCCGCCCAGGACAATCTTTATCTCTTGATCATTCTTTTTTAACAACCGACAAATTCTTAGCGTCCTTTCTATATTCCAGAGATAACAAGAAAACCCGACTAATGACGGCCTTTGATTTATGATTTTTTTGGCAATTTCATTAATAGGCTGATTTTCATTGAAAACTTGTATCTTTACATTTAAGCGCTGATCAGGTATTTGAGTATATTTCAAAAGATAACTCTTTAGATAATAAAGAGCGAGCTGAAGATCAGTGCCTGTTTCATAACAAATTGAGCTTAATAAAATTTTCATTTCTTTCGTAATATGGAACCCAAAAAGTTAATACTAAGGCTTCGACCTGCCAGGCCACGGCAACTCTTTAAGAAAATTACCAGTGTCTGGGCAAGCTCTCTGCTTGGCCTACAATCCTCTTAAAATCTCCGGCCTTAGCCTAATCTTACCGTCTATAGCGGACTTCAGGACATTAGATAGCTTTATTTTATCTTTCGGCAGTACTCCGTCCAGTGCAAGATAATTTGAGGCGTGATCCGAACGGAATATCGTTTTCTTAAGATCAAGCCCTTTGATTATTTCGTAAGACTCCTTTAACAGTTCCAGAGAATCCAACTCCTCAAAGCCGCCTTTTTTGACTTCTTCTGCTAATGGCGTATCGGGAATAACTATCAGGGAAAGAAAAGAAAGATACCTTGGCTGCATTCTATTCAATGCTTCGATGGTACCAATAACATGCTCGGCAGAATATTGCCTGCCGCCCAAACCCAATAAAACGATCACCGAAGCCTTGATATGCGCCAAATCCATCCTATGCACCGCCTCAATCATTTCATCAACTCCGGAAGATTTTCCGCACCGTTCCAAGATATATTGACTGCCACTCTCCAATCCGAGATAGATAAGGCTTAACTTATGCTCGTACAACTCGGTTAATTCCTGATCACTCTTTCGCGTGATATTGCACCCATTCGCATAGCTGGAAATACGGCAAAGACGCGGAAAAGCCTGATTCAACTCTTTTAAAATGGGAACTAGCTTGCAATTATTCAACACCAAGGCATCACCGTCCATAAGAAAAACGCGCCGCGTATCGCTATGCCGACTGGCGTACTTATGGATATCTGTCAGGATCTCTTTCTGATCTTTAACATGGAAAGTTTTATTCTTGTAGGCGCCGCAAAAGCTACAACTGCATGACGAACACCCCAGGGTTACCTGCAAAAGAAAACTATCTGCTTCTGCCGGTGGCCTGATAACGGGCTCTACAATAGACATCGCAATTCCCCCATATACACTTAACTTCAAGTTTAAACTAAACCTATCGCTATAATCTATAGCACTCTATAAAATAAAAACTATATTTTTTCTAATCAGCATAATGATTCTCTTAAACGTGAAACTAGGATATAGTCTTCTATTAGCCCTGACTCTATTATATTCTGTCTTCGACGATCTACAAGCACTTTTGCTTCAAGCCGCCTTAAATACCGGCGTAGCTTAAGAAGGTCGGGTCACCCGCTATATATATTATACCTTTGATAAGTAAATCTTACCTTTAAACATACATCTGATATGCAGTTTGCGTAAAAAGTATACG
>JAHKBC010000119.1 GCA_018825725.1 Candidatus Omnitrophota bacterium | reverse complement strand
CAATATACTTAAATTCGGCACGCCATTAAGGCAGGCCTTCATTCCGCTTGTGCCGGAGGCCTCTTGCGGCGGAAGCGGATTATTCAGCCAGAGATCAACGCCGCTAGTAATTAATTTTCCCTGCGTCATATCATAATTCTCAAGATAGGCAATTCTGATTTTTGGGCTCAGCTTTTTAATCCTTGAAAATATCTTTTTAATTAGCTCTTTTCCGCCACCATCCTTAGGATGCGCCTTCCCCGCATAAATGATTTGCATCCTGCCTGCCTTATCGTTAATCTCAACTAATCGGTTTATATCACTCAATAAAAGGTCTGCTCTTTTATAAGCCGCAACACGACGGGCAAAGCCTAAGGTAAAAGTATTGTAGTCCATATTAATACCTGTACGGGCATTTACATAATCAATGAGCTCTTTTTTTGCCTCAAGATGTGCCTGAAATATTTCCTCTTTAGGGATACCCAGGGCATAACGTAAGGAAAAATAATCCGATTGCCATCCGGGGATATATTTATCGTAAAGCTTTTTGAATGCAGGAGCCGCCCAAGTCAGCAAATGAATACCGTTGGTAATAGAATCTATTGAGTAGCCGGGAAACATTTCCCGCGTCACTTCACCATGCTTCTTCGCTACTCCGTTTATATATTTACTTAGATTCAAAGCAATTAAAGTCATATTCATTTCATTATCCCGGATAAATATATCGGGCATTTTAAAAGGTAAATCGCTGCGCAGAGCCCTTTTTACAAAGTCAAGAGGAAACCGGTTGTGTCCGGCGGCTACCGGTGTATGAGTGGTAAATATACATTTATTTCTTACGGACTCAAAATCATATTTTTTAGAAATATCCGTCTCGCCGGTTTTCTTTGTCCTCTCTAGCAATTCCATTCCAAGGAGGCTGGCATGGCCTTCGTTCATATGATATTTCTCGATATTTTTATAACCGATAGCTTCAATTGCCCTCAACCCACCTATACCAAGGATTATTTCCTGGCAAAGGCGATACCATTGGTCTCCTCCGTAAAGATAACTAGTTAGGGTGCGATCGTATTCGGTATTCTCAAGAAGGTTTGTATCTAAAAAGTACACCGGCACAGTCCCGACTGAAGCCCCCTTTATCACATACTCCCAGACCTGTATCTTTACCTCTCTTGACTCGATATAAACGCTTGCCTTTTCCGGCAAAAGGGTTAAAAATTTCTCCTTTGGCCATTCCACAGGAGTTTCTGCCTGGTTTCCTTCTTCATCCAATCTTTGCGCAAAATAACCTTTTTCATTAAGCAGAGTTACGGCAATAAGCGGCACGCCTAAATCCGCACAGGATTTTATAGTATCTCCCGCTAAAACACCCAACCCACCGCTATATGTGGGCATTTTAGGATCAAGGCCAACTTCCATTGTAAAATATACAATTTTTCTTTTCTCTAAGTCTTGTTTATTCATAACACGTCCTTTCAGTTATTTTTAAGAATTACGCTGAAATGGGGCCATTTCTTGATACAGCCGCTCTGCGTCTTCCCTACGGCACAATTCAGTCCCGGGCGTCATAACCGCCGCTGTACCTGCTGCCACGCCGAATCTTACTGCTTCGTATACTGGCATGCCTCGCGCCAAACTTAAAACAATACCCGCCACCATGCTATCTCCGGCACCAACTTTACTGATAACGGGCACTGTCGGCGGCACAATATGTTCTACCGTTTTATCAAAGGCCGTAATAACCCCAGCCGCGCCTAGAGAGATAACCACTACCTCGCTTTGGCCGGATTCAACAATAGCTCTAGCTTTCTCCTTTATCTGAGGTTCTTCTTTTATCTCCTCGCCAAAAAAATCTCTGAATTCTCGGATATTGGGCTTGATCAAGTATACGCCTTCCTGTAAAACCGGCTTCAAATTTTCACTTGGCGCATCAATGATGACTTTACTACCATTATCCTTTCCCATCCGCGCTACCCGCGCGTAGAAATCCGCTGGCACCCCGGAAGGAAGACTACCGCTAGCCACGATATAATCCGGCTTTGGCTTAACGCTTCCCAATTCGTCAAGACATTTCTGCCATTCTTCTTCACGTAAAACAGGCCCCGGCATTCCAAAACGGTATTGAAAACCCGTGGATTCTTCAAAGATAATTACGCTTTCACGTATTGTGCCTTTAATCGAAATCGGCCAATAATCTATTTTTTCTTTTTCTAATAAATCGGTGAGCAATTGCCCTAATATGCCTCCTGACGAATAAAGAAGCTTTGATTTTCCTCCCAGTTTTTTTATTGCTCTTGAAACATTAACTCCTCCGCCGCCCGGCTCGTATATGGGCATTTTGCAATACAATTTGCGTTCAACAATAACTCGCTCAACGCCTGCACTCTTGTCAATAGACGGATTCATGGTTATGGAAATAATTGTCTTCATTATTAATTTTTCCCTCCTATCAACCAATACCTAACTTCATCCATTCTCTTCATGCAAAACATGTTTTTCTCTTTCCCTTTGAAAATCCTGCAGCTTTTCAATAAATTATTGCTAATTTCATAAAAGCTTATTAAACTCCTAATTCGCCTTACCTTGCTTATTTTTAAAGACAATCTGACAATTTCAACCCTACGGTTTTATATCGCACCCATCAATAAGATAATGCAATACCGCTAACGTCTCTTTCTATAGTTACCCAATGCACAAAATACAAATAGACTATATTCAGGGCAAAGAACTGATTGGCCAGGTCGTATAAGCTCTGGGCTAGAACTAAAGCAGGCTTCCTTACTTTCTCTTTATAATGATTCATTCTCCTGCTTGTGTCCTTCCGGAAGAAATATGTGTCTCATGGGAGTTTTAGTTCGCTTAAAAAAGATTTTATACCTTCCTTAAATTGTTCCTCCGATTCCAAGAAGGCTGTATTGTGGCCACCTCTTAGTTTGAGAAATTTCTTGGGGGGACCTGCCGCATCAAATAATTTTTCACCCAAACGAAAAGGGACAATCTCATCATCTATACTGTGTATGATCAATTTTGGACAACCGACATTCTTTATTTTAGAAAGAGCATCAAATCTGCTGGAAAATATAAAATAGGGAAGAAAAGGATAGGCTATCCTTGACATATCTTTAATCGATGTAAACGCCTCTTCCGTGATCAACGCCTCTACATTTTTGTTTCGCGCAAGATCGATTGCGACAATGCCACCTATGGATTCACCATAAAGGATTATTCCCTCTTTTGAAACTCGGCGCTCTTTGGTCAAATAATCATAAGCTGCTTTTGCATCCTCATATAATCCGGATTCGGAAGGCGCGCCCTGGCTCTTTCCATAACCACGATAATCAAAAATAAATATATTAAGCCCAAGATTGTAAAAAATTGATATCTTTTCTAACCTATGGCTGATATTGCCGGCATTGCCATGACAGAAAATCAGCGTAGATTTTGATTTATCATGAGCGATAAACCAGCCGTTTAGCCTTTTGCGATCCGATGTTTCAAAATAGACTTCTTCGTAGGGCAACCCTGCAGATTGGGGATTAGCTGTAATCTCTCGCATCGGAAAATATATGCTGCGCCTCTCAATATATCTCACAGATAACAGAAAGAGGATGACAAAAAGAACTAACCGCAAAACCAATTTCATATGCCTACCTCTTTACGCAACGATACTAATCTGATGCT
>JAHKBC010000118.1 GCA_018825725.1 Candidatus Omnitrophota bacterium | reverse complement strand
TGCTGGTTGCAGACGGTGAGGCCAGCATAAACATTGTCCGGCCAGACAAACGGCACCATTAATAGTTTCTGCATTAGCGATAAAATAATCTTTATAAGTTGCAAAAGTTCCGTACGGTTCTGAAAGTAAAGGCAGAACCGTTCTTTTTTATTTGGAAAAGCTATGTTAGATTTTACTCCTTTTTGCGTCTAATATAATAGGTACAGAAAGGAGAATAATATGTCTGAATTAGTTCCTATAGAAGTAATCGCCACAAAGATCTTTATTATCAGGGGTAAGAAGGTTATGCTAGATAGTGATTTGGCTTTGTTGTATGGGGTACAGACAAAAAGATTAAATGAGCAGGTAAAGAGAAATAAAAAGAGATTTCCAGAAGACTTTATGTTTCAATTGACTGCCAAAGAGAAAGAAGAGGTGGTCGCAAATTGCGACCACCTTAAATTCCTGAAATTTTCACCTCACTTGCCATTAGCATTTACTGAACAAGGTGTGGCTATGCTTTCTGGGGTTTTAAATAGCAATCGGGCAATTGCGGTCAATATTCAAATAATGCGCGCGTTTACTCAGTTGCGCCGGATGTTGCTAACCAATACAGGCCTCAGGCGAAAAATTGAGGCGATGGAGAAAAAATACGACCGGCAGTTTGCCATTGTTTTCCAGGCCATAAAACAACTTCTGGAACCTGCGCCGCTACCTGTCAAAAAGCCGATAGGTTTCCGCAGGGTTTAAGAACCGTCCCCTTAATTCCTAGAAGCTACCGCTATCTTCATATATATTTAGATATCTCTAATAAAATCTCCGCTTTGCCCTAGTTTCACTTTCTCAAAAGTGGAAGTATTCGGAAGGGCTGGAGAAATCTTTTCTCTGCAGCCCCGGTATCCCTACGGCATCGGCCCGGCACTGTTTGCAGAGCCTAAATTGCGAAATATATTTCTCAGCCTTGCTTCTTATATCCTTTAATTCATTACAATCCGGCGCCTTGCAGGAAGCCATCCTATAAATCGGGATAAGAGGAATAATATTCATCATCTTGGCGCCTAAAGAACCATAAATTTTAGCTATCGCGGGTATTTCTTTTTTATTGACCTCAGGGATAAGCACTGTATTTATTTTAACAGCAATGCCCTGCTTTACTGCTTCTTTAATTCCTGCCTGCTGCCTGGCTAATAAAATCTCTGCTCCCTGGATACCGCAATACTTTTTACCGCCCCAGACGACAAAATCATAAATCCTGGTGGCGGTTTTCGGCAAAACAGCATTAACCGTAACCGTAAGAGTTGCCAGATTTAACTTCTTTAATAAATCCGTATAATCCAAAAGCAGTAACCCATTAGTGCTCAAACATTTCATAAGCTTAGGAAATTCTTTTTTGATCAATTCAAGCACCTGAAAGGTCTCATCATTGGCCAAGGGATCCCCGGGCCCGGCGATCCCGACTACAGTCAAAGGATAAGATTTAATAATCCTTCTTACTTTATTCAAGGCCTGTCTTGGTGAAAGTATCCGGGAAGCTATGCCGGGGCGGTTTTCGGTTTTATTTAACAGCCGGATGCAATATTTGCAGCCGATATTGCAAAATTTGGCAACCGGTAGATGGATGCGGGCAAATTTCAAATGGGCCTTTTCGTCAAAACATGGATGCTTGGATATTCGCAGTTTCATCTTATAATCTTCCTTGAAAGAACTTAAAAATATAAAACCCCCCTAAAAATAATAATATTATTGCCCCGGCTAATTTTATCTGTTTTTGATAAGCCGAAACCCTATTTAAGAGCTCAGCAGAAAAGAATCCCAGAAGAAGATATACCGAAGAACTTAAACCGTAGGCCAGCGAAACCGCCAGGCCGTCAACAACTCTTATCCCCCATAAAAGCGGTAAAAGATAAACAAGCTTTCTTCCGGGATTAAGCATACCTCTGAATAAACCCAAACTAAATCCGGCGTTAGAAAATTTCTTCTGCTTAAGTTGGTGTTTTGATTTTAATAACGCGTTTACCCCCAGCCCCAAAAGAAACAAACCAAAGACTCCGTCTAATATATAGGGAGGGATATTAAAAGGAACGCCAATTATGGATATAAACAAGCCTAAAAGGCTGATTCCCGCTAACCTGCCTAAAATAAATTTTAAGCCTCCCCCACGGTCAGAAAGCGAAAGGCCCATCGCCATAAAAGGGCAAAGTAGAATCCTCTCGGCGGATAGACCCAAAATCAATGCAGTGCTGATCTTCTCTAATAACATTTCAGAGTTTTAGCGATATCCAAAAATCCATTTTTAGTCATAGTAAAGGTAAGAAGATAAATATATTTGTCTTTAGGTTGGCAAAAATATTCCAAGGCGTAAATTAAACCTTTTTCCTTTGAGCCGCAGGGATGGGTAATTTTCAGTTCTATGGTTTTTAAAATAACGCTCTGGCTATTTATTAAAAGTTTTTCTTCGTTGGTGTTACCGATTTCATAGCCTTCTTTAGGCAGCCTTTTTAGGCAATCCAGCTTATCTGCCGAAACGATAAACTCAAGAAAGTTAATAAACCTCAGTGATTTTTCGTGAGGCTGAATATTAAATGAGGTAATCCTTAAATCACTTTCCTGCTTTAAGGTGTGCTTTGGGAAATTCCCCGGGACACTTACGGTTATTCCCTCGCCCAAATCTACTTTTTTAGCCAATTTACCTCCCGGGTAGAAAACTATAGCCACTGTTAATGATAATAATAAAACTATTAAATATATTTTTTTATTCGGGCTTCTGGCCACTCTTTATCATTTCCTCTTCTACGGATTTAAGATTACGCTTAACAATATCCTGATGGTATTCATCATCAAGATAAAGGTCTTTTAATTTTTGCCATTCCTGATAAGCAGCTGGTAAATCCCCATTCTTACGCAGGCAGTGGGCGATTAAACGCTCCACATATACCAGATGGGGAAAGTTTATCGCCTTCCTATACCATTCAACCGCCTGGCCATAATCTTTAAGTTTATGGTCATAGGTAAAAGCCAGGTCAAAATATAACTTATAGGCATCAGGGTTATAATTAAGCCCTTCTTTTAAAAAATCTACCCCCTGTTTTATATAGGACTCTTTTTCTGCCGGAGTTTTAGCGGCAAAAGACAAGTTCCAGGCGATGTGAAAACCGGCTATTGACCAGTAATCAATATAATACGGCTGCAGCACGGTTATTGCCCGGTAATAGGGGATCATTTCTTTCCATTTCTTTTCCTGCCATAGCTGATCTGCTTTCAGGTATAACAGGTCGGCAGCTACCCCTTTCAATCCGCCTAAC
>JAHKBC010000117.1 GCA_018825725.1 Candidatus Omnitrophota bacterium | reverse complement strand
TGCGCCATAATTTCTACAAGAGTGACTTCGCTTTTTAAAATAGAAAAAAGACCAGCAAATTCGCAGCCTATTGCCCCTGCGCCTACAATCAGTATATTTTTAGGTATGTTATGGATCTTTAGAATATCTTCGCTGGAAAGGATTTTTTTTGCGTCGAATTTTAATTCATTTAGCTCTTTAGGTTTTGAGCCGCTGGCGATGATGAAATTCTTAGCTTTTATTTGTTTGTCTTTTAGTTGCAGGGTGTCCGAGCCGAGGAATTTAGCCTCTCCAGGCATAAAGTCTATGCCTTTAAGCATCTGCTCCAATCCTTTTCTCAATTGCCGGATAAGTTTATCTATGCGCGATTGCATAGCCGCAATATCAGGCTGGGCAGTTATGGTTTGGATACCGAATTCTCCTGCCCTATTCACATAATCAAAAATCTTGGCAGATTGAATGAGCGCTTTGGTGGGGATACATCCTGAATTGAGGCAAGTGCCTCCCAGGTCTTTTTTTTCCAGCAGGATCGTTTTGAGCCCGAGTTCCTTTGCTCTTATGGCGGCATTAATACCCGCCCACCCTGCTCCTATTATCGCTAAGTCATACGGCATACTAATTAACTATTCTTTTGTTTATCTCGGCTAAGCTTAAAGAGGATTTTTGCAGTTCTGCTTTTTCATGGGAATGAAGGTTTAGCTCAATAATTTCTTCAATTCCATTTTCTCCAATTACGCAAGGAACTCCTATACAGAGGTCTTTTATTCCGTATTCGCCGTTTAGGTACGCAGAAACCGGGAGTGTCCTTTTTTGATTGAAATGGATTGCCCGTATTAACTCCGCAATACTGGCAGAGGGAGCAAAGTACGCGCTACCGCTGCCTAAAAGAGACACTATCTCTTGGCCTCGTAATTTGGTCCTTTTAACCAACTCTTCCACCTTGCTGCTTGTAGTTGTTTTGTCAAGCGTGGTTTCTTTTATGTTGGTAAAGCGTGGAAGCACAAGCATGGTTTCTCCGTGGCTGCCTATAACCATAGCTTCAATATCAGAGCTGGCTACCTTTAATTCCTGAGATATTAGATTGGCAAAGCGCGCTGCGTCTAAACTAGCCCCCATTCCAAAAACGTGGCTAGATTTAAAAAGTGTTGTTTTAAGACAAAGGTAGGTCATTGAATCCAGAGGATTCGTAACTACAATGACTATGGCTTTAGGGGCGCTATTCTTAATTTCAAGGCTTAAGTTTTTAATAATTTGCGCGTTTTTTAACAAGAGGTCTTCGCGGGTCATTCCTGGCTTACGGGTTAGGCCTGCGGTAATTACCACAATTTGCGACCCATGGATATCTCCAATATTTTCGCTCCCCTTTATATTAAAGTCCGCTTTTAATATATTGCGGCTATCATCAATATCGAATTGTTTGGCTGCGGCTAGCCCCGGAGCAATATCTATAAGCGCAATATTACCCAGATCTTCCTGGGCAATACGCATCGCTAGCGTAGAGCCGACATTTCCCGCACCTATGATGGATATTTTCATAATTATTTATGTTTTATTCTTTTGATAATTGCATCAGCCATTTCTATCGTTCCTACTGCCGATGCGTCATTGGGGGTGGGTTTTAGGTCATAAGTAACAAATTGCTTTTCGCTAAGAATATCCCGTAGCGCGTTTTCAAGAATATTGGCAGCTTTGTCTTCTTTTAAATACCTTAACATTAATACTCCCGAAAGAATCATAGCTGTGGGATTTACCTTATTCATCCCCCTGTATTTTGGAGCAGAGCCATGCACTGCCTCGAAGACTGCCATATCAATCCCAATATTTGAACCGGGGGCAATGCCTAAGCCTCCAACTAGGCCTGCGCATAAATCTGAAAGTATATCTCCGTAAAGATTAGGTAAAACCAGGCAATCGTAATTATGGGGTTTTTGCACCAGTTGCATGGCCATATTATCCACCAGGGCTTCTTCAAAAATAATCCTGTTCTTGTAATCCCTGGCAACTTCCCTGGCGACCGTTAAGAATAATCCGTCGGTGAATTTCATAATATTGGCTTTAGTGATTACGGTTATCTTTTTTCGCTTATATTGCAGCGCGTATTCAAAGGCGTATCTTACAATACGTTCGCTGGCAAATCTGGAGATGGGTTTAATGGAAATACCGGAATCATCGCGGATATCTTTTTTGCAGTAAGCGGATATGTCATGGATTAATTTCAATGTTTCATTTTTACCCTGCTCAAACTCGATTCCGGCATAAAGGTCTTCGCTGTTTTCACGGATAATAACCAGGTCAATATCTTTATAGTAGGATTTGATTCCAGGGTAATACTTGGCTGGCCTGACACAGGCATATAAATCCAAGGCATGCCGGATGGCCACGTTTACTGAACGAAATCCTCCTCCGATAGGGGTGGTAATTGGTCCTTTGAGGGCTACTTTATTTTTTTTGATGGATTCTAAAGTAGCAGTTGGAAGAAGAGAACCGGTCTTCTGTAAAGCCTCTTCTCCTGCCAGGGCCACTTCCCATTCAATATTTATACCGGTTGCCTCAATACATCTTTGAGCCGCAGCAGAAACCTCCGGACCGATGCCATCTCCTGGAATTAGAGTAACCCTGTGTTTCATTTTAGGTCCAATCCTTTATGTGTTAATATGAATTTTACAATTCCGCCGGCACTTAATATATCCTGCATAAATTTAGGAACCGGTTTTACTTTTAATTCTATGCCACGTGATGTTTCGGTTATGATTCCCCGGTCTAAATTGACCTCTATCCGATCGAAGTTATTAATTTTATCGGTATCTGTTTCTAAGAGCAGTAAGCCGATATTGAAACTATTGCGGAAGAAAATTCTGGCAAAGGATTTAGCTACCACCGCAATAATTCCGGATTCCTTAATTACCAAGGGGGCTTGTTCGCGCGAGGATCCCATGCCGAAGTTTTCTCCTGCTACCAGTATTGATTCTCCGGGCGAGATCTTCCGGGGAAAATCCGGATCAATATCCTCCATGATGTGTTTGGC
>JAHKBC010000116.1 GCA_018825725.1 Candidatus Omnitrophota bacterium | reverse complement strand
TTCATTCAGGGGTAATCTCTAGCCTTTATCAGCTTGGCTTATTAAAGCAGTGGTCGCAGGATTTAAATAGCGCTACTAATTATTATAATAAATTAACCGAATTAGCCGCTGGCGGATCTTTTTCTGACCAGGTTAATTCTGCCAAGGAGAGGATTCGGGAGATTGACACCGGGCAGGGCTTAGATTATAATACCAAATTATATCTGGACCTTTCTTTAAATAAAGAGCAGGCTTTTGAAGAGGCGATGACCAGGGTAAGTTTGAGCGCCTCGAATTATAAAATAGCCGCACTTGAAGAGATAAATTTTATTTCTTCTGTTTTTGCGGGAGAAAGCGGCTGCGCCCAGGTACAGTTTCAATATCTCTGGTCGGGTGATAGCGGTAGCACTAAACCCAGCCCTGAGATGGCAGGTTTCAAAACTTCTTATGATTCTCCCGGAATAAAGACAGTAGGTTTGATCGTAGTTGGTTCCTCAGGAGTTTTAGATAGAAGTCTGGATATAATTGAGGTAGAATAAAAGCAATGATTAGAAAACTGATTATACTATCCATAATCCTAGTTGCCGGTTATTTGTTTTACCAGAAGTATATGGCTTCTTCTGTGAATCCCTTATTCAAGGGTAGAAAAGGAAATGTTGATTTTCTACAGATGAAGGTCAAAGAACCAGTGGTAAAATAGATATACCGTCAGCTCATTTTATCTTAAAAAAGGCTTTTTAAGTTTTTTTCTGCATCAAGAGGCATTAAGAAAAGGATTTCTTCGAATTAAATCACCAAAAAAGAAAGATATTTGTTTTATTTCTTAGTAGTGCTATAATAAAAAAGTAATTTAACTGATCACATTATAGATTAAGGAGTTAGATAATGGAGGAATGCGAGTGGTCAGTGTACTGCTTGAACTGAATAAAGCCCAGGCAATTATTGCCAAAGGTTAGAGGTTTTTTAAATATGATTACTAAAGACAAGGCTCTGGATCTTTTAAAATCTGTATGCACGGTTGGATCCGGACGTATAGCCAAATCTCTTTCCGATATGCTGGGGGTAAAGGCAGAGCTTAGTTTTCCGGAAGTTGAATTTATTTCCCTCAAAGGTTTATTGCAGAAGCTTAATGTAGGAGAGACATTTTTTATAATTGAGACCAGCCTTGAGGGAGATGTTATGGGTAAGTTGAGTTTTTTGCTTGACCTTCAGGACGCGCGCATTTTAGGAAGTAATCTTCTAAAGATGTCTCCTGATGAGCTTGACCCGCAGGATCCTTTCTTTCAATCTTCCCTGCAAGAAACAGTGAATATCTTCGCTGGCACTTTTACCGGCATGCTTTCGGAGATGTCGCATTTAAATATTTTTTATAATGTGCCTTTTTTGACCTTGGGGTCTAAAGACAGCTATTTGGGGTCAATCTCCAGGCAATTTTCTGATTCAGATATTCTTTTTTCCATGAATATGGAGCTTAAAGTTAAGGATATCCGCTTTAGGGGGGGGTTGCTTTTTATTCTGGATTATAATTCTACCGGTAAATTATTTGAGGCCTTGGGGCAGTCGGAAATATTTTTATGGATAGAGAATACTAAAATTAAGCTTGGGTCTAAAGGTAGAAAGGTAGAATCTATCGATGTCGAATATTTAAAGGATTAAATTAAAGCATAACGCCTTGTGATAAAATAAAAAAACCGTCGTAAATGGCGGTTTTTTACAATAATATTAAAATATCGTATCCTGTCCCTCGTTTATACATCTTAAAAAAAACACACGATATTTTTTAAGATAAACTCGAGATAAAATAAAACCCCCCTTAAGGGGGTTTTATTTTAATTGCGGGGATGAGATTTGAACTCATGGCCTTCAGGTTATGAGCCTGACGAGCTACCAGACTGCTCCACCCCGCGAATCTCTATTTATCCTACTCTTTTTGAGGGACGATTTTTACGGGAACTTCGTCTTTTCTGACTACTCCTAGTTTGTCCCTTAGGATTCTTTCCTGGTAAACCGAATCTGTTGTGATTCTAATTAATTCCGCTTCCAGGAATTGGTTTTCTTTCTTTAGGACTTTATTCTTTTGTTGAAGGTCAAGGTTTCTGTCCCTTAATTCCTGTATTTTTGTATAACCCGGTAAAAATATTATTAGTATTACTAATCCTGCCCCTAAAAAGGGGACAGTTTTATTAAAGATCATTGTTAAAATAGTTTTCCTGCGTATACAGCCTTGTCGGCCAATTCTTCTTCAATTCTTAGAAGCTCATTATATTTACAGATCCGGTCAGTTCGCGATAAAGATCCGGTCTTGATCTGTCCGCATCCCGAGGCTACAGCAAGATGCGCAATAGTTGTATCTTCGGTTTCTCCGGAGCGGTGTGAAATTATCGCCTTATACTTATTTTGATGGGCGATTTCTATTGTCTCTAAGGTTTCTGAGAGGGAGCCGATCTGGTTTACCTTTATAAGAATAGCATTGGCAATTCCCTTGGCAATCCCATCTTTAAATATTTTGGGGTTAGTGACAAAGATGTCATCGCCGACCAGCTGCAAATTAGCGCCCAACTCGCGGGTTAATTTCTGCCATCCGCTAGCATCATGTTCAGCTAACCCGTCTTCAATG
>JAHKBC010000115.1 GCA_018825725.1 Candidatus Omnitrophota bacterium | reverse complement strand
TTTTAAAGATAATGAATTTTGTTTTATTTGAATTCCCCTGTATTTACATCTTTAATAAACTTTATCAATCCCGGAAAATAATTTTCTGGGTCGTCATATTGTGAACAATGTCCAGCATTTACTGTCAAACTTCTTCCGTTTTGAACCTGTGTGCTCATCCATTCCATATATTTTGGATCCATGGTGTCGTATTTTCCGCCAATCATTAAAGTTGGAGTTTTAATTTTACTGGCCACCTCATAACCATTATTCTTGTCGTAGTCTTCAAAAAAAGTATAATTTAATAAGCAAAAGTAATTATACTTATAATGGAGCAGAAGTCTTACATTATGTTTATAATGCTAATAAATAGCTAAATAAAAATTTTGCATAATTATTAGTAAATAGGTTTTGTTATAATTCTTAAATATGCAACCAATACATACAAACGTTCTTATACTTGGGGCGGGAATTAGTGGTTTGACTGTAGCAGATTCGCTTTCTAGGTCTAAAATAGATACTATCATACTGGAAAAAGAATCTGAGGTTGGGGGATTAGCAAGAACTATTGATTTCAAGGGTTTCAAATTTGACATCGGTGGGCATGCGTTATTTATCAAAAACACAAAAAATGATGTATATCTTAAAGAAATTATCGAGCACAATAAACTTCTAACCCTAAAAAGAAGAGCTAAAATATTATTTAACAATAAATATCTTGATTATCCTCCAAACATAAGCTCGGTAATCGGTATGGATAAAAAATATTCCTTTAGGATATTTTTTGATATGTTTAAACTTAGAAAAGATGGCCATCAGGATAATTTTGAGAAGTGGATTAAAGCTAATTATGGGGATTGTTTATATAGGATATATTTTAAAGATTATACAGAAAAGGTATGGGGTGTTTCTTGTGATAATTTATCCGCTGATTGGGCTGGTAAAAGAATAGGCGAGAATAGCCTCTTTAATTCATTTTGTAGTTTATTTAAATGTAATGTTTATTGTAAGGAAAATCGTCGTTCATTCTATTATTTTAAGGATGGTATCGGATTAGTCTCGCGGGTGCTAAAAGAAAGAGTAGAAAAAAATAAATGTAAAATTTACAGGAACGTTTCTATAGGTAGGTTCTCAACCGATAACGGGAAAATCTGTTCCTTGCGTTTTACTTGTGAAGGCTCCGACTACGAAATATTCTTTAAGAAGGTAATATCGACCATTCCTATTGTAGAACTTGTCAATTTATTCCCCCCTGGCAACAAGGAAACTTTAAAGAATGTTACGGAAAAGATAAAATATAGAAGTTTGATCCTTGTAAATCTGATTCTTAGTCAACCGATTGCTACTGAATGGTATTGGTCTTATTTTCCCTCAAATGAAGTTATATTCTCTAGAATCCATGAGCCAAAGTATTGGAGCAGGGATATGGTTATTGATCAAGATAAAACCATGCTGTCTGCCGAGGTTTTTTGTGACTATGATGATTCCTATTGGACTATGAAAGATAGCGAAATAATAAGTCAAACAAAAAGAGGGCTTTTATCTATAGGCCTGGTGGATGAGCGTAATTTTGGTGATGCTATTGTATATAGGGTAAAGTATGCGTACCCTCTCTATTATGTGGGATTTAAGGAACCCCTAAACGATGCAAAAAGTTTATTTAATAAGTTTAATAATCTTTATTTGACCGGTAGAAACGGAACGCATTCCTACTTTGATATGGAAGATTGTATTGAAAATTCCAGGACAATGATAAGCTCTCTATGCGGAAAATAAATTATGCAGAATTTATACAGCGATAGGCCTATTAAGAATATTCTGAGTATAGATGTGGAAGAATGGTATCAGGCGATATTATTTAACAGAAATGATTATCGGGATGTGGAGGTTACGAATTTACCTCAGAATATATCGCAGATTCTGTTTTTTCTTGATAAATATAATATCAAGGCTACCTTTTTTATTGTGGGATTGATAGCAAAAAAATATCCTGAGGTGATTAAAGCGATTGCGGCAGAAGGGCATGAGATATCAAGCCATGGCTATCTACACAAGTTGGTTTATAAACTTTCACGAAAAGAATTTATTGAAGATGTTGCGCTTTCTTTGGATACTTTTAAGAAATATTTTAATATTGAGACTTTGGGTTATCGTGCCCCTACCTGGTCAATTAACAAAGACACCCCCTGGGCTTTAGAGTCCTTAAAATCATTGGGTCTGAAGTATGATTCAAGCTTAATTCATTTCAGCGCCAACCCATTGATATCAAGAGGCCTTGAGAGGTTTCCTTATGAAGTCGGAGATGGCTTTTTCGAAGTTCCTCCTTCTACGTTCCGTTTATTTGGATATAATCTTCCTTTTGCTGGAGGAACTTTCTTGCGTTTTTTTTCAGGAAATTTCATTGTAAGTAAAATAAAGCAGATCAATAAACAAGGTTATCCAGCGATGGTTTATTTCCATTCCTGGGAATTCGGCGATTATATCACGGAGCCATCTGTTCTGAAATGGAAATATTCCATCCAATTTTGCAATCTATCCAGTATCAGGGAGAAGTTGAGCCTGCTTTTCACTAACTTTGAATTCTGTCCAATTAGAGACACTCTTCGGCTTAAATATTATGCATAGGCTTCAAAAGATAGTTAATTTTTTGGCGCTAAAAAAACAAGATATAAGTGTTTGTATATTTATACTGGTAATCAACCTATTTGCGCACCTTCCCGAGCTTTTGAATAAATATTGCGTCTATCCGGATCTAATCTACGCTTTTCCATATTTCCGATATTCCGATTATTCTCTGTTTAGCGGAGATATTGTATCGAGGTATATCTTATTTCACGCCGCGCTAATGAAATATAATGCTGTTTTATTCCACAATATCTTTATATTTCTTGCCAGGATAACCGACCTTTTCATCTTTCCAAAAGCGATAAGCCTGCTTTGCGGAATCGCGTCCGGGTTTATAGTATACGTAAATAGCAAGAAGAAATGGGGAAGTGATTTTGCTTTCTATTTGGCGGTTATCTTTTTAGTCTATTCTTTATGCACCGATGCGTTTTGGGGCGGCTTGGAGAGGGGATTTGGCTATATGGCAACTACAATCTTCTTTTTCTCTTTGATCCAGCGGAATTATTT
>JAHKBC010000015.1 GCA_018825725.1 Candidatus Omnitrophota bacterium | reverse complement strand
TTCCACAGACTAAAGCTGAGGAAATTTGAGGAGATAAAAAAATGGTTGAGCGAAGTGAGTTTAAAGGGAAGCCGTTAATTGTTCTAAGAAGGGACGAAGAGGATAAATATCCTTTTTCTTTTGGGATGAGTAAGGCCAAATTGATCATCGAAAATATCGATGAAATAAAGAAATTTGTAGAAGAAAATACCAGTAGTTAAAGCATGCGTTTAGTAAGTCTTAATGATACTATTGCTGCAATATCCACGCCAATCGGCGAATCCGGGATAGGTATAGTTCGTCTTAGCGGCAAAGCCGCCTTGATGGTTGCAGACAAGATTTTTACTTCCAAAGGTAATAAGGGCCCATCAACTTTTAAAAGCCATGCAGTGAAATATGGTTGGATTATAAAAGCCACCAGTCAAGAGGTTATTGATGAAGTTCTTCTAACCGTAATGCGGGCTCCCAGGTCTTATACCCGCGAGGATACCGTAGAAATAAGCTGCCACGGCGGGATCATAGCCTTAAGAGCGGTTCTGGATTTAGTTTTGGTTAATGGTTGTCGTTTAGCTGAGCCGGGTGAATTTACTAGGCGCGCTTTTTTAAATGGCAGGATAGACCTGGCGCAGGCAGAGGCGGTTTTAGATATTATTAAAGCCAAGACCGACTCTGCTTTGGAAGTGGGCGAACGGCAATTAAAAGGCGTATTATCTGCGGCAATAAATAAGATAAGAAATAATATTTTGGATATTCTTTCTCTTGTAGAGGCGAATATTGATTTTCCCGAGGAAGGGTTGGAACATGCAGACCTAAAAAAGGCCTATCAAAAATTAAGATTAGTTGACGATTCATTATCAGGCATTATAAAAGATTCTTATCAGGGTAGGATATTGCGTGAAGGAATACAGGTAGTTATCTGCGGAAAGCCCAATGTGGGTAAGTCTTCGCTTTTAAATGCCCTTTTAAAACAGGAGCGTTCAATAGTAACTTCTGTTGCCGGGACAACCCGGGATACCATTGAAGAGATTATTGATATAAAAGGCATACCCATAAGAATTGTGGATACGGCCGGGATAATTGAACCCAAGGATTTAATTTCCAAGAAAGCAATCCAACGTACTAAAAACTATATCCGCAGCGCGGATTTAGTTATCCTGGTCTTTGATGGCAGCAAGAGATTAAGTCCGGAAGACTTTTTATTAATGCAGAGAATGCCCAAGAAACCGGTTATACCGGTCATTAATAAGGTAGATCTGAAGAATATAATAGAAAAAGATCTGGTTCTGAAGAATTTATCCAGTCCGATTGAACTCTCTGCCAAGAAACTCCGGAATTTGAAAGATCTAGAGCAACGAATTGTAGATTTAGTTTATAAGGGCAAGGTTACAGGCAGTGAATCAATATTAATCAGTAATTTGAGGCATGTACAGTTATTGACACAGGCAGAAAAACTTATTGCCCAGGCCGGTAATTCATTAGATAATAAACTATCCTTAGAGTTTATTGCCCAGGATATTAAAGATGCTTTGGGTTTTCTAGATGATATTTTAGGCAAGAGATTCTCGGAGGATCTTTTGGATAAAATATTCTCGGATTTTTGCATTGGAAAATAATCTTAAAGATGGTTCTTAAGGCAAGACAGAACCGTTCCTGTGTAATCGGAGGCAGCAATGAATAAAAAGAAGATTGAAAAAGCTATTAAAGATATTCTTGAGGCTATCGGAGAGAATCCCCAAAAAAAGGACCTCTTAGAAACTCCACGAAGGGTGGCTAAAATGTATGAGGAGATTTTTTCCGGCATTCGTAAGGATCCATCCAAAGAGCTGGAGGTAGTGCTTGACCAAAAACATAGCGAAATAATTCTCTTGAAGGATATCCCATTATATAGCGTATGTGAGCATCACCTTTTACCTTTTATCGGACGGGCGCATATAGCCTATATACCTAAACAGGGGAGAGTAACGGGTTTAAGTAAATTAGTGCGCGTGGTAGATATATTAGCTAAGAGGCCACAGGTTCAAGAAAGATTGACTACGCAGATTGTTGAGATCATTATGTCTAAGCTAAAACCCCTGGGCTGTATGGTAATTATCGAAGCAGAACATCTATGTATGTCTATGCGGGGCGTAAAAAAGCCGGGTACGCTTACTATAACTTCAGCGGTACGCGGTATATTTCAGAAGAATGAGAAGACGCGTTCAGAAACCCTGGCTTTGATTAGAGGATAGGTTTA
>JAHKBC010000014.1 GCA_018825725.1 Candidatus Omnitrophota bacterium | reverse complement strand
TATTCGCCGAAGACTTTATTCTTTCCGGTGAAGCAGATGTGGTAGTTCACGGAGAAGGAGAGGATACATTGCGCGATTTAGTGCCCGCTTTGCTTTCAAATCAAAAGCTCGACCCTATCAAAGGCATAAGTTTTCAAAAGAATGGGATGGTGATAAAAACCGAGGGGCGGCCATTAATCAACGATTTGGACCGCCTACCGTATCCTGATTGGAATATTTTTAACTACCGTAAATACGGATTACTTCCTTTTGTGACTATGTCTAAGCCGGCCTTGACTATTGAGGGCTCTCGCGGATGCCCCCACAACTGCAGCTTTTGTTCTCTGGGTTATATGGGGAAAAAATACCGGGTAAGGTCCGTTCAGTCGATAGCCGATGAATTCGAGTATACCTGCGATTATTACGGCGCTAAACAGATAGCTTTTGCCGACGCTATGTTTCCTTTAACAGAAAAGCATGGCCTGGAATTTTGCGCAGAAATAATGAGGAGAAAATTAGAGAAAAAATGTATTTGGGTAACCGAAACCCGGGTAGATATTATTACACAACCCCTCCTGAAAGCTATGAAAGAAGCGGGTTGTAGAAGACTCCTTTTCGGTATTGAATCCGGAGTCCAAACAGTATTGGATGGGGTCAAAAAAAACCAAAATATAGAAAAAATAGTTAAAACTATAAAAATCTGTAAACAAATAGGGGTACAGACGTGCGGCTTTTTTATATTAGGCCTGCCGGGGGAAGATAAATCCGCAACCGAAGAAACTATAAAATTTGCCCTGAAATTACCTCTTGACCTGGCTAAATTTAACATTACTATTCCTTACCCGGGTTGCGCTATTTACCAGGAAGCAGAGCAAAAAGGAAAATTATTGCACCGTAATTGGGAAGACTATACCTGCTATACCCCCAAACCACAACAACTCCCATGGGTACCGGAAGGAAGAGAGCCGAAAGAGTTGATAAATTTTCAAAAAAAGGCGATCCGAAGCTTTTATCTCAGGCCGAGAGTTATCTTTAGGCATCTTTTTATCATCAGGTCCATCGGATTAAAATTTATTATTATTGGAGGGTGGATACTGGTTTCAGAAGAAATAAAGAATTGTTTGCTGATTCTTTCAATAAAGACTAAGAATCTTCTTCTAAAATCGAAGGAATATATAAAAAACCTTTTGTCAAAAATAAAATAATGTTTTTTTTAAAAGAAAAACTGCCTGTCAAAATCTTTGAGTTTATCTTCCCGATAACTTACAGTGTTATTTTCTATTCCTGGCTTATAATCTCAGAGAAAATCTTACATAGCCTGAGACCTCCGGTTTTTATTGCCTATATCTTCTTTTTACCTGTTATTGTGATGGAAACATGTTCAACCTGCTATTTTCTAAACAAAAGAAAAATTCCGGCAACTAAAAGGAGTTGCAAACTATCTCAGATACATGCAAGCTTTTATCAATTTTTCATTAAGCTTTTTTTCAGCCCTTATCAATTATTAGGCTATGCAATTCGCTTGGTTCTTCAATTCTTCGTTTTTTATGTCTGGGTAGTCTATTTCCTTAAGCCCAGCTTACCTTTTGCCTGGATGAGTTCTCACACCCCCTATCTGCTTCAGTGTCTGTGGTTGTTTCAGTATGCGCGGCCTCTTAATTCTCTAATCATGCTTATCCCTTTGGTAATGCTTTATCTCTTCATCTGGGGGAAATGGAAAATCGGCCGGACATTTTTTGGCGTAATTTTGCCGATAGGATTCCTTTTCACTTCGTATATTTTATTTTACTTAAACATTTTTGGGGGGCAATCAAAGAAAGAGGTGACGAAACAGCCGGAAGTATCAATTATATTGCCCCTTGATAATTTCAATTGCACGCATAATCTTTTAGACACATTCCAGACATCTATCAGGTTTCCTCGCTGCCTGCAAGCGGATTGGCAAAAACGAAGACTATATTTAAGTTTCGGGTCGATTGGTCCCGATACCTCGAGTTGTCCCAATCTGATTACCTGCGATCTAGAAGGAAAAAATGAAAAAGCCTTTTCGTTGCCGCAGCCCGAAGTTAATTTGATAAAAACATTCCGGGAATTCCAACTG
>JAHKBC010000114.1 GCA_018825725.1 Candidatus Omnitrophota bacterium | reverse complement strand
CCGATTACCCCCTTAACAAGCCCTTGAGTAAAATCTTTAACTTCCAAGGCTATATCCTCATCAGGCAATCGTTGCCAAAAAAACATTATTACCGCATCAATATCACTATCCCGGGTAATATCCAGTTGATAAAGGATCTGTAATGCAAATTCCCTGGACTTGGTCCTTTTTCTCATATCTTATCCACTAAATTAACCATCTCGATAGCGCTCATAGCCGCGTCCTTACCCTTATTGCCGTCCTTGGTTCCGGCTCGTTCAATCGCCTGTTCAATAGTATCCGCAGTAATAATCCCGAAAATAACCGGCATTCCGGAATTTAAGCACACGCTGGCTACGCCCTTAGCCACTTCAGAAGCAATATAATCAAAATGCGGAGTAGCCCCTCTTATAACTGTACCCAGGCAAATAATAGCGTCGTACTTCTTGGTATTGGCCATCTTCTGGGCAACAACTGCAATCTCAAAGGCTCCGGGAACCTTAGCTACGGCCAAATCATTTTCACTTGCGCCGTGCCTGATTAATGTATCTAAGCAACCATTAATGAGTTCTTTGGTGATAAAATCATTGAACCGAGAAGCGACTATCCCAAATTTCTTTCCTTTAGCAATCAACTCACCTTCTAGCATTTTAGCCATCTTTTTCCCCCATTTTTGTTAATACTGCTTTAGTTTATGTTCAAATTATGGCCAAGCTTTTCTTTCTTGGTCTTTAGATAATTATAATTAAGCCGATGTGGCTCTGTCTCCAACGGCAACGCTTGAGTTATCTTCAGCCCGTAACCCTCCAGGCCCACCACTTTCTTGGGATTATTAGTCAATAGCCGGATCTGGCGCATACCTAAATCCACCAGAATCTGCGCTCCTATACCGTAATTCCTTAAGTCAGGTTCATAGCCCAAAGCTGTATTTGCTTCTACAGTATCCAAACCTTTATCCTGCAAGTTATAAGCTCGGATTTTATCTACCAGCCCTATACCACGGCCTTCTTGAGCCATATACAGGATAACCCCACAACCTTCATTCTTAATAATCTGCATTGCTTTTTTAAGCTGCCTTCCGCAGTCGCAACGCAGCGACCCCAGGGCATCACCTGTAAGGCATTCTGAATGCACTCTTACTAAAACTGACTCATCTTTCAGATTCCCCATAACCAATGCAGTATGCACCTTATTTTCTATTAGATCCCGATAAAGAATAATTCTGTAATTACCGTATTCCGTCGGGAGATCCGCCTCGCATACCCTCTCTACCATTTTTTCTAAACGCCGGCGGTATTCAATAAGGCTGGCTATAGAACAGATTTTGAGGCTATGAGTTTTAGCAAAATCCATTAACTGCGGAAATCTAGCCATATTGCCGTCATCATTCATAATCTCGCATATGACTCCGGCAGGAAATAAACCGGCTAAACGAGCCAGATCCACTGCTGCTTCAGTATGTCCGGCGCGAACTAAAACCCCTCCCTTACGCGCTTGCAAAGGAAATATATGACCTGGCCGAATCAAATCTTCAGGTTTAGAGTGTGGATTAATCAAAACCTCGATTGTCCTGGCCCGATCAAAGGCAGA
This sequence comes from Candidatus Omnitrophota bacterium, assembly GCA_018825725.1. Lineage (GTDB taxonomy): Bacteria > Omnitrophota > Gorgyraeia > Gygaellales > Profunditerraquicolaceae > JAHKBC01. The sequence continues at coordinate 1,069 of JAHKBC010000114.1, read as the reverse complement.
TATTCCGGTAGTAACCATGCTTGCGGCATCTACAGACACAATCCAGGCAGTAGAATAGTGATCACCGCTTCCCTTTTGCTTCATTAGTTCAAGCATAGGATGTAAATCTAATTGTTGTAACTTATTTTCTTCCATAGGCACGCAAATAAGCCCTCGGCCAAACTTAGCCATAAAATTTATATGTTCAGCATTGGCAAAGGACGCAGCCATGAGCAGATCGCCTTCGTTCTCACGATCTTGTCCATCAACCACAATTACCATTTTCCCCTTTTTTAAATCTTCTAGAATTTCAGGTATATTATTGAGCATAAAATTAAAAACCCGAAGTAGTGTCTTCGGGATTATATTTTACTGCCTTTTTTTAGGCAAATCACTACACCTTAGTAGCAATAATCTTCTCTCATCTGGACTATAGAGCAGAAATCACAACAAAAAACTCTGTGTATTTTCTACGCTGCCATCGGCTCTGGAATTTCGCCAGATCATACTTCGCATCATACATACTTCACCCAACGCAAATGTGGAATTGCGCTGGTGTTCGCTTGTGCGAAGCTCGCGGGCTTTTCACCTGGCGTTATTACAAACGCCGGTGTGCGCTTGTGCGCAACCGCCGGTAAGGAATTTCACCTAACCCCGAAGATTGTTTAAAAGTATACCATAAATTAATGCCTTGTCAACATAATTAAAAGACACTATAATATTCAATTATGCAACATATTGCCAGACAAATAAATAAGCTCCTAATAAAAAAGAATAAAACAGTCGCGGTTGCCGAATCTTGCACCGGAGGTCTAATCTCATATTTACTGACTTCTATAAGCGGAAGCTCTACTTTCTTTTTGTTAGGCCTGGTCACCTACTCAAACGCTGCCAAAACAAAACTCCTAAACATCCCCTCCTCTATTATCCTAAAAAACGGGGCCGTCTCTAAAGTTGTAGCTAACCTTATGGCGCAGCGGATCCAGAAAATATCCGGGTCTGATATAGGAATAGGCATATCCGGCATTGCAGGACCCAGCGGAGGTACGCCCCAAAAACCTGTAGGAACGATATATATTAGTATAGTTGG
>JAHKBC010000113.1 GCA_018825725.1 Candidatus Omnitrophota bacterium | reverse complement strand
ATCAAATATTATGCCCTGGTCTCTTTATATAGTACAGTGCTCTGATAATACCCTTTATACCGGTATTACCACGGATATCGACCGCCGCATTAAAGAGCATAACGCCAAAAAGGGCGCATTTTATACCAAGAACAAGACTCCGGTTAAAATTGTCTATCAGGAAGCTGTAACTGATCAGTCTTGGGCCCGTAAGCGAGAGGCGCAGATTAAACACCTGACTAGAAAAGAAAAGCTTGAATTTATTAATCTAAGAAATCCTTCTGGTTTTGCAGCTATCAAATAGCCGTTGTTTGCGTTTTCCTGCCGTGATATAATATCTGCTTTAGGAGGTTAAAAATAAATGGTGAAGGAAACACTTTTAGAGATCAAGAACCTGCATGTGGCGATAGGTAACAGAGAGGTGGTTAAGGGAGTTAACCTTACCTTGCACAAGTCTGATATTATGGTTTTGTTGGGCCAGAATGGCTCAGGAAAAACCTCGCTTATCATGTCTATTATGGGATTTCCTTCTTTTAAGGTTACACAGGGAGATATATTATTTAAAGGTAAAAGTATAGTAGATATGCCTATTGATCAGCGGGCCAGGCTTGGCATAGGAGTGCTTTTTCAGCGGCCGCCTACAGTCAGAGGGGTTAAATTAAGGCAGTTGGTCAATATTTGCAGTAAGGATAAGAATTTTGACCTGGATAAAAATGCCCAAGAATTAGCCATGACTAACTTTTTGGACCGGGATCTGAACCTGGGTTTTTCCGGAGGGGAGACAAAGCGTTCAGAATTGCTTCAGGTTATTGCCCAGGATCCGGAAATCGTGCTTCTGGATGAGCCGGAGTCAGGGGTAGACCTGGAGAACATCGCTATAATGGGTAATATTATCAATGATTTCTTAAAAAGCAAAGGCCGCGCTGCTTTAATTATCACTCATACCGGATATATCCTGGATTATGTGGATACGGATTTAGGTTGCGTATTGGCCGAAAATATGCTGCATTGTACCCAGAACCCCAGGAAAATTATTAATGATATACGTAAGTATGGATACGAAAAATGCCTGACCTGTCAAAAATTAAACAAGAGTTAGACCAAAAGGCTAAACTCGCCCGGGATAAATTAGCCGTATATGGCCAGGATATAGATTTAGGCCAGTTTAAAAAAATACCGGAAAAAAGAGAGTACCCGTCCGGATTAGAAAAATTAACTCCTCTCCAGTCAGAAACTCTGCTTAAGGCGGGTGTGGATTTAAAAGAAAAAGAGCGTTCCGGAACCTATCTGCAGATGGATCATGATGTTATCCATGCCCAAAGCAGGCAGGATGGCCTGGAGGTATTAAGCACAACCCAAGCCCTGAAGAAGTACGATTGGCTCTGGGATTATTATTGGAAGGCAGTAAGTGTGGATGCGGATAAATATACCGCATATTCTCAGTTAAATCCCTATCATGGTTATTTTATCCGCGCCAACGAGGGAGTAAAAGCTACCTTTCCCTTACAAGCCTGTTTATTCTTACAGACCGCAGGGCTGGTGCAGAGCGTGCATAATATTATTATTGTTGAAGAAGGAGCGGAATTGCAGATAATTACCGGATGCGCTACTGAATCCTACGGTATCAAAGGTATGCATATCGGCATCTCTGAATTTTACGTTAAGAAAAATGCTTTGCTTACCTTTACCATGATTCACAACTGGGCCGAAGATATTATTGTCCGGCCGCGTTCAGGAATTATAGTAGAGGAAAACGGGACTTACCTGTCAAATTATATCGCTTTGGCTCCTGTAAAAAATATTCAGATGTATCCAAAGACGGTATTAAAGGGTAAGGGCGCTGTAGCGCGTAATAATTCTATACTTTATGCCCATAAGGGTTCTCATTTGGATATCGGAGCCAGGGTTGATCTGCGCGCTGAAGGCACGCGCGCCGAGATTATTGCCCGCGCTATCTCTAACCAGGGGACAATTATAAATCGCGGCTATCTGCGCGGAGAAACTGCTCCCATTAAAGCGCATCTTGAGTGCCGGGGCCTGATTATGGGAGAAAATTCAGTCATCTATGCCATACCGGAATTAGAGGGTATGCGCGAGGGCGTAGATATGTCTCACGAGGCAGCAGTGGGCAAGATAGCTAAAGAAGAGATTGAATATCTTATGGCGCGGGGGTTGTCGGCAAGCCAGGCGCAGTCTGCAATCGTGCGTGGATTTTTGGATGTCTCGATCATGGGTTTGCCCGGCGTATTGGAAAAAGAAATAGATAAAGCTATTACATCCTGCGAAAAGGAGATGTTATAAAAGTAATGCGCGGCTGTAAACTCATTTTCAGATCTATCTTTGTTTTAACAGCTTTTATGTTTATTCCGGAGGCGGTTATGGCTGAGAATAAAATCATAGAATTGCCAAATCCCAAACTCAGTAGTAATATTTCTTTGGAAGAGGCAATTTCTAGTAGGCGTTCGGTCAGGAATTTCTCTTCCCGGGATATATCCTGGGAAGAGATCGGGCAGCTAGTCTGGGCTGGACAGGGGATAACCGGAAATATCGGGAGCTATTCCCTGCGCGCT
>JAHKBC010000112.1 GCA_018825725.1 Candidatus Omnitrophota bacterium | reverse complement strand
TACCAGAATATGCGCCTCTTTTAAGACTACAGGGCTGGAGGAAATAGAAATTCCGGATACGATGCCTGATAATTGATAATTGATGGCCATAGCCGGGCCGGCGCGGTTTAAGCCTGAAAATAGTCTGACTGAATCAATATTTACTAACGAAGACCCTGCGCTTTTTACCTTAACATCGACCCCGTTATAGCCGTTTTTCTTTAGCATCTCTAATAATATGCCTTTTCTCATCAGATATTTCGGGTCATTGACCTTGCCCTCCAAAATAGAGTATGCGGTAAGGAAACGCGCGCTATGAATAACGCCCTCCGGGCCTAATTTCCTCACCCAATCAGAAGGGCCTGCTTTAAGCGCCCTTTCAACCTTAGCTATACCTGAATGATAAGCCGCAATAGCTGCCTGTTCAAAATAAAATCCATGCCCCTGGGCTTTGCTTCTATTCAAAAGAACATAATCCTTGCCGTTTTTGACTAACCTCTTTTTATCAAAATGGTTCCTGTAAATTAAAAATAGCGCTGACCCTACTCTTATGTTGTAAAGCATATCAGTCTCAAAGCGCGACCGGTTAACAGTGTTTCCGACAAGCGCCTGGACTACAGCAAAAACATTATTCTCATCCTGATGAAGCCTTCCATCTTCGGCCAGGCTTCTCCAATTCTTCAATTTTCTATTTATCTCTTCTACTCCGATAGGAGTAACCTGAGATGCTCCCACAGCATCGTCCCTAGATCTATTTACAATCTTCTTTGCCAAATCAATATAATGTTTTTCGTCTGTTTCGGTAATTATTAATGCTCTTATCACATTTCTATCCAAAAGATTTCTGTTCAACCCTTCAATATAAGAATAAACCCCCATAAGCCCGCGCTGATCTAAAGCCTGCCTGATTATCGCAAAAGTGCTTTCGGCCCCGCTTATGCCTTTTATTACCAGACGCTCTCTAAAACTGTTTAATTGAGGCCTGGTCATATTTAATGCCAGGACTACCCGGGTAAAATGCTGGCCATTTGACCTAAATCCATCCAAATAAGCTTCATAACCAAGCTTTACTATTTCTTTCTGCCGTTCTAAAGCGTTGGCTTTTTCTGCATAACTGCCTACAACCAAATCAAAACGCTCCCCACTCTCGCTTTGGGCTAATGCACGGCCGATAAATCCGGGAACTGAATGCGCTGCGGCAGAATAACCCAATATTTTTAAGAAGCTTCTTCGTGTCAATTCTGCGCTAAATATGGCCGAGCTGGAGGCGGCGGAGCTGGAGGTTAAGAAACTAGAAGCTTCTATTTCTTCTGAAATTAACCAGGAATTCCTATTAATTTGTTCTCTGAAGAATTCCGTTATTACGTCCAAATCATAGTTTCCTGCCCTCAAGTCTATGGTGTTCAAAAGCTTGTAATACATTATTACATTATCAGAGTAAAGATAGAAAGGAGGCAAACCATTCTTGAGCAGAATAAAATGCATAATAAAATCGGAACTGCGGTGATTAGCGTTATCAAAAGGCTGAATTCTGATAATCCCTACTACCATTTTCGCAGCGAGGCGAATAGGATCGTGGGCTATTTCCTGCTCTGCTTCTTCTGTAAATATATATGTAAATAAATTCCTAATTTTTTCTCTCTCGATAAGATTAAGAATATACCCACAAAGGCCTACTTCCTGATTTTCATGCCTATTGGCAATGTCCTGAAAATCAACAAAATACCGCTCTAGCTTAATCGAATCCATAGAGGCATCTTTTAAAACAGTATTGTATAAGAATTGTAAAGAACGGATGTGTTCTTCTATTCTGAAATTAGTGATATTGCCTAGGTACACCTTGCCTTTAAGTTCAGGTGTAGAATCTAAAAGATTATTTAATATGGCTTTCTGGCGCAGATGATTTGCCCTAACGATATCTTCCTGCATAAATGCATCTACTATCCGGTTATACCATTTTTCAGAAGCATCGCCTCTATGCAAAACAAATCTGCTTTGATTACGCACCGCGCTGGAAGCGTTGAGCATAACCGGATAAGGAATCATCTGCATAGCTAACTCCCCGGCTTTCATCATAGCCTGGGATATACCTGCCTCTGCTACTTTAATACCTTTATATACGGCTGTTACGCTCTCTCTCTCTCTGGCTGTAAATCTTAAAATTATCCTATTAGGCAGTCTATTTAGGTCATCCAGGCTGTTAGATGAATCGATTAACTCTCCGGTAGAAGAATAAGACGCATACCAGGTATCCCTTATCTCTTTCACCAGCCTCTGGCGGGCCTGGCTTGATTCATATCTCTGGCTTGCTTTTAGATAATCTTTGTTTTGCGCAGGTGTTTTTGTTTCTTGAACCATTGCCTTGTCCTTGACTGAATCAATAAATATAGCCTTGGCTAACAACCCTAAACTCGTTATTCCAAACGCAGTCAATACCGGAATCCCTGCCATATTCATTATTGCGGCAAATACGCCCACGCCGATAACTAAGCCGAGCTTATCGCTTAAAGACGATTTTCCTAAGAGCTTTAAACCTACAAATCCTAAACCTAATACTGCGGTTGACTCTAAGATTGTAAGGCCTGCCAGGCTCAAAACGCCGGCTATTACAGTTACGGCGAGCACATCTGAAACCTTTATATTAAGAGGGCTGGAGGATATCCGTCTGTTAGGCCTAATTGTGCCAGACCTGCCGGCAAATCTGAGATTACTTCTTAAATTCCTATTATCTCTATTGCTAGTTAATTTATTTATTATTATGAGTCCGATAAAACCTAACGCGTAAGCTGCAATATCATAGGGATCATATGTTAACTTCTTCCAATATACGCTTTCGATTATGTTTCGCGTATATTCATACCCGCTCATTATCTCCTGAGCTGAAAGCGCCAGGAAAGCAGCAATACCGACAATATTTCCCCGTCTATAACTTATAGGATTGATAGCATCTAATGAAGAATTTCCTGAATCTAAGTCCTCTGAATTGACCTTAAGCAATCTTCCTAATTCATATACGCCTAGAGCAATACTGGCGTAAAAAGCTACATCTAGGAAATTGTAG
>JAHKBC010000111.1 GCA_018825725.1 Candidatus Omnitrophota bacterium | reverse complement strand
GCCTTTACTTTCAGAACCGTCCCTATATTTACTATCCTCTGGACAGGGCTCGGCAAAAACAATAAATAGAAACGTCCCCTAGCTTGCTTGACAGGACCCGCTAAATACTAAGCCTTTGGGACAGACCCCAAATACAGGGGTCAGTCCCGCAGGCTAGCTATTCTCTGGAGATTTTAAGGATTTTATACTTGAGGATACCGGCGGGAATCTTTATTTCTACCACTTCATTCTCTTTATGATTCAGGAGGCCTGCGCCTACCGGAGAAGAAACCGAGATCTTATTCTCTTCGTAATTTGCCTCGGCTTCAGAAACTAGGGTATATTCTAAAGCCTCATCCGTAACCATATCCTGCAGTTTTACGGTTGCTCCGATCAATACCTCATCAGAACGGATATCTTCGTAGTCAAGAATTCTGGCGCCGCTTAATTTATGCTGCAGCTCAGAGATCTTCTGCTCATTATCTGCCTGGGCCTCTCTGGCTGCGTCATACTCGGCATTTTCCGAGATATCTCCGTGCGCCCTGGCCTCGGCCACAGCTTTGGATAGCGCTTTACGCTTGGCGCCTTTAAGATGCTCAAGTTCCTCAACCAGCTTCTGATAACCTTTACGGGTAAAGAATTTATCCTGCATAGAGCTTATTTAGATTTTATAGCTAGGGTTTTAATAAAATCCGCAGCATCTTCAATCTTATCAGTTACTCCTTCTAAGTATTCTGCCAATTGATATGATAATAAAAGGCTGGTCGGCTCTAACTTAGCATGAATAATCGTCCCTATAAGGACCCTCTTCTGGTCATCAGCATCGTGCTCGAATTTTCCCACCTCTTCGCAATCAAACAGAGCTTTCTTCAAATCATTCTTGCTGATAGCCTGGATCCCATCTTTTAATTTGGTGACCGAGTTGACGATAATATCAGTGGCTAACGATATATTCTTAAGCACATCATCAGGAAGTTTCTGCTCAATAAACCCTAAGAGCCTGGCTGCGCCATTGGTCCAATCGGCAATTTTGTCCAGAGTCTTGACAAAATGCATTAAATCCTCTCTATCCGGAGGCAATAATAACCCTTCAGAAAGCTCACCCACCATTTTAGAGCGCAAGGTATCTGCTACCTGCTCGCTTATCCTTACATTATCAATAGCCTTATTCTTGGCTTCTGTATCGCCTTTGATATAGGCATTGACTGCTTCAGAAAAGAAATTCACGGTTTTATAAGTCTCATCTACATGGCGCTGGGCATCCTTTAAGATGGCAAGCTCTCCGGCCATGCCTAACCAACCCAAAATATTACGCATCTCTTTCATCTAATCCTCCTTTTAGTCACGGATATACACAGATTACTTGAACACGGATTTGCACAGATTCAATCCGTGTATATCTTGTGTTTTATCCGTATCTATCCGTGTACAATTATAATAATGCAATTTTATATATTGATAAATATCTTCAAGCCTTTTAAAACCAGGAAACTGACCAATCCGGAAGTAAAAGGCGTGGCTATCCAGCAAATAACAATATCTTTCATAATTTTTAAATTCAGGACCTTGATCCCGCGCACCAGGCCTACGCCAACTATAGCCCCTACAATAGAATGACTGGTGGAAACCGGAATCCCTAGAAAAGTATATATATGCACATTAATGGCGCTGGCTAATTGCGCCGCAAATGCCATTAAGGGCAGTAAATGCGTTATTTCAGAACCGACAGTCTCAATAACTTTATAACCCCAGGTCATAATACCTATCAGAATAGCCGCTCCTCCTAAAATTACACTCACCTTAGAGGTCAAAATCCCCGCTCCCACAATTACACCTGTTGCATTAGCCACGTCATTAGCTCCCCAGGTATAAGCAAGATAACAACCGCTGGATATAATCAAAAAAGACAAGACCATTGTAGAGTGCTTTTGGGGGACAATCCGGTAGAAAATACCCTGTAAGATCTTAAAAAATATAAACCCCATAAGAGCTGAACCTATAGGAGTAAGCAGCCAGGAGAGACATATATTCTGCAGCACCTTCCAGTTAATGGGCGCGCCTATAGCCAGGCCTGCTCCAGCCACTGCTCCCACAATAGAATGACTGGTAGAAATAGGCATCTTCCAATAGGTAGCTATGATCACCCAGGCGCAGCCGGCAAAACAAGCAACCAGGGCTATATATAAAGATACTGTTTTGTCCAATTCGTTTAAGGGCACAATGCCCTTGCCGATAGTCTTAGCTACATGCCCGCCCTGTAAAAACGCCCCTAAAAAACCAAAAACACAGATAAGAAGAATCGCCTGCTTTAAAGTCAAGACCCGTGAACCAACAGCAGTGCCTAAGGTATTAGCCGCATCATTAGCTCCGATGGACCACCCGACAGCTAAACCCATGAATATGGT
>JAHKBC010000110.1 GCA_018825725.1 Candidatus Omnitrophota bacterium | reverse complement strand
TGAATGTGAAGGACCTTAATAGAGTTAATGAGCAGGCTTTTGTTTTGGGATCAAATATAGATGAAGAGGTGGTGCATAAAATACCTTTTAGCTATACGGTAGATAATAAGTCAAATATAACCAATCCGCTCGGACTTTATGGGCACAGGCTGGAAGTGGATTTGTTTTTGGTTTGCGCAAAGTTATCAACTGTCCAGACATTAGTGCATGTATTGAATCAGGCCGGCTATGAAGTAAGAGATTTGTTTTTTACAGGGCTGGCTACAACCCGGGCAATAGCAAATCGCGATTTTAATGACGGGATTAATATCATCTGTGATATTGGCAGCCAGGTCACCGAATTACTTATATTTCAAAACGGTATATTGAGGAATATCGAAGTTATGTCATTTGCCGGCGATACCATTACCGGGGCTCTTTCAGAGGAGTTAAATTTACCCTTAGACTTGGCCGAGGAGATAAAAATTGGTTATGGCGTGGTTGGAGAGAATATCGGTATCAGCGATGAAAAAGAGGTGTTGTTAAGAAAAGAAGCTTTTTACAAGCCGATAAAACAAAGGGTTATATGCGATATAATTACCCGCCAAGCCAGGGCCATGGCCAAAGAGATTAGAGCCAGGGTTGAAAAACAAACTGCGTTGGTTGAAGTTAAGAATATCCTGGTTTGCGGCAGGGCATCGTTACAGGAGGGGTTTCTGGAGTTATTGGAAACGGAATTGAGCGTTAGGGTAAAGCTAGCGCGTATCAATAACCCGGAGTTAGCGGGACTGTTTAACCGTTTTGAGGTTTTGGCGGGAAACAAATATATATCATATATCAGTTGTTTAGGGATTATCTGTCAGGCTATACTGCCCCAGGAAGCAGTTTTTTCCAAGACTAAAATCCTGGAACCTAACCCGGTTAAGAAATTACTCTCAAAATTAGAGGGTTTATACCATGAATATTTTTAACTCAAGTATTTTACTTGACATTAGAGTAGTTGCCTGTTATGCTCCTTTTATATAGAGAAATGAAGTAGGCTAACAATGACGTTCGCAAAGTAATTATAAGCGAACGTTTTTTTATGGATAAAGGCGTCCAATTACCTAAAAAAGTAAGTATTTAAGGTGAAAGGGCGTTTTATAATTTCGGAGGTAAAGATGAAAAAAAAGAAATTGCGTATAGCTTTAGCGCAGATAAACTGCACTGTAGGAGATATAGAAGGTAATGCCAGGAAGATACTGGAATATGTGCAACGGGCTAAGAGTTTTGAAGTGGATGTCATCTCTTTTCCGGAATTGGCGATTACCGGGTATCCGCCGGAAGATTTGCTGCTTAAGGATAGTTTTGTAGGGCATAATCTAAAAAGAATGAAAGATTTGGCCAGGCAGATATCGGGTGGGATTTTGGCTATAGTGGGTTTTGTGGATAAAGATAAGAATAAAATCTATAATGCCGCCGGCCTTATCTATCAGGGTAAGATTGCTGTTGTTTATCATAAAATACACCTGCCCAATTATGGTGTTTTTGATGAAAAACGTTATTTTACGCCCGGCACTAGGCCTGCATTGTTTTCTTACGCCGGATTTATGCTGGGAGTTAATATCTGTGAAGATATCTGGCTTGAGAACGGCCCTCTAAAAACCCAGGCAAAAAATGGCGCATCTTTGATTATTAATATTAATGCTTCACCATATCATATGGGAAAAATCAAAGAGAGGGAAGCTTTAATTTCCCGCCAGGCCAAAGAAAATAAAATTTTTATCTCCTATACCAATTTGGTCGGAGGGCAGGATGAATTAGTTTTTGACGGCCAAAGCATGGTTATAGATAATGGAGGAAGAGTCATTACGCGCTTGGAAGGTTTTAAGGAAGATCTGGCAATTACTGATTTGGAATTGGATCTTGTACGCGAAAAGGCCAGCAGTAAGAGCATCGTTATATCAAGTTCAGATCCATTATCTAAAGATAATACATTGCTTCAGAGGCTGAGCAAGTCCTTGGAGCCGGTAAGTGAAGTGTATCAGGCGCTGGAACTAGGTTTACGCGACTATGTGTATAAAAATGGTTTTCAAAGGGTGGTTATAGGTTTAAGCGGAGGAGTAGATTCAGCTTTGGTTGCGGCTTTAGCCAGGGATGCCTTAGGAAAGGAAAATGTGACAGGCATTTTTATGCCCTCGCGTTATTCTTCAGTTGACTCAGACCTTGATGCTACTAGATTAGCAGAAAATCTGGGAATTAAACTTATGCGTATTTCCATCGAGCATATCTATAAAATATACTTGATATTGTTGGAGCCGCACTTTATCGGGAGTAGCAAGGATGTTACCGAAGAGAATCTTCAGGCGCGTATTCGGGGAAACCTTTTGATGGCTCTATCTAATAAATTCGGATGGTTGGTTTTAACTACCGGTAATAAGTCTGAAATGAGTACCGGTTATGCTACTCTTTATGGAGATATGGCCGGAGGCTTGAGCGTAATCAAGGATGTACCTAAGAATCTTGTTTATAAACTGGCCCGTTACCGTAATTCCCAAGGCCCGGTAATCCCTGAACGAATCTTAACTAAAGAGCCGACCGCGGAATTAAGGCCAAATCAAAAGGATAGTGACAGTTTGCCTAAATATAAAGAACTTGACCCGATTCTAAAAGCTTATGTTGAAGATGACCTGAACCTAAAAGCAATAACCGGGCTGGGTTTTTCCGATGAGGTTGTAACCAAGGTTATCAATCTTGTAGATAGGAGCGAATATAAGCGTAGACAGGCTCCTCCGGGGATCAAAATTACACCCAAGGCTTTTGGCAGGGATAGAAGAATGCCTATTACTAATAAATTCAGGAGTTAACATGGAATTCTACGATTTGTTGAAAAAATTGTCTCCTAAAATCAGGGCTATTGCCTATAAATTAAAAGGGCATTTTAGTGCTTTTAACGAAGAGGATTTATACCAGGAAGCGGTCGTTAATCTCTGGCAGGAATATAAAAAAGACAAATTGCTGGATAAGACCGATAGTTATATCCTCCAGGGATGTTATTTTTTTCTAAAGAATTACATCCGTAAGAATAGGGATAAGGCTAGATTGTTAAGCATAGAGGATAACCTTGGTGAAGAGGGCGCGCCTTTTGAGGAGCTTTTCTTAAAGGATGAAAAAACGCTCTATGTGCGCGATTATTTAGATGATTTATTGATTGCCGATACTATACGTAATAATGGGCTCTCGGTTAGAGAGAAAGAGATTCTTACTTATTATGCCGATGGCTTGACTACCAGGGAAATAGGTAAAGAAATGGGTGCTTCGCATGTGAG
>JAHKBC010000109.1 GCA_018825725.1 Candidatus Omnitrophota bacterium | reverse complement strand
TTTGTTTTTTTATCCAAGTATTTATATAATCACGGAGCTAAAGAAGTTGAATCACTAAAAAGCCGCAAGGATATAGAGATAAAAAAGAATGATTTAATGCAGGATATAAGCCGGTTGCTTGCAGAGATCAAGGGCTATAAGGATGTGGTTAATACAAAGGATGTATCCAATATTATCAATATAATTGGTAAAATTGCCAGGAATTACTCAATCAAGGTAATATATATAAAGCCTGCGCAAGAACAAAACATGGAGGTATTTTCTAAATACTTCTATGAGTTAAGCGGGGTTACCGCTAACTATCATAATATCGGGAGTTTTGCAGAGGCCCTTGAGAATGCTTTGGAATTTTTTACGGTAGAGGGCATTAATTTAGGGAATAATGACCAGGACCGAGATGGCAGATTAAATTTTAACTTGAGATTATCTACTATTATTATTTCTGAAAAATGATAGGAATAAACAGGAAGGCGCTGATATTATTTATAATTTTTTTGCTAGGAACTACATGCTTATTGGTCCAACAGGCCCAATCCAAAGAAGAATTATTACCCAAGGTTATATATGATTCCAAGGAATTCAGGGATCCCTTTGCTCCGGATTATTTATCAGTTAAAAATAAGGCGGAGCAGGAGAAAACAAGCCAGGAAATTCCCTCTTCAGAGGCTATGCCAGCCGTTGATATAAATGGTTTGGTTTGGGGTCAAGGGAGCGGGTACGCTATTATTAACAACAAGGTAGTGACGATAGGAGAGGTTCTAGGAGAAGGTTTACAGGTTATAGATATAAATAAAGAAGGTGTTGTTTTCTTGTTTCAAGGGCGGACTTATACGAGGACTCCAAATAATATTATGAAAAATGAGACTTCTGGAAATTAAATACGGAAGAATCCGGAGGAGGAAGGAATGATAAATTTATTGCGGATATTAGCAGTGACATTTTTAGTTTTTATTGTTTGCGCTATTCCCAGGGCCAATTCCAAGGAGGGGTTAGACAATAGCTTCTTTGATGCCAGCAAGAAAATATCGATGGATTTCCAACTGGCTGACCTTAATGATATTCTAAAAATATTCTCTATACAGTCTGGTATGAATTTTATTGCCTCTGAGTCTGTAAGGGAGAGGAAAATTTCTCTTTATCTTGATCAGGTTTCCGTAAAGGAGGCTATGGATAAGATTTTCAAAGCCAATAACCTAGAGTATGATTTAGATGATGAATCCAATATTTTCATTGTCAAAGATCTTGGTAAACCGGCAGTTGAAACTAAAACCAAAGTTTTTTATCTTAAATACCATAGTGTTCCTAGCTCTAATATAAAAAAGGATTTAGAAAATAATCTGCAATCTATCTCTACCTCGACTTCAACCACAGCAGAAACATCGGGAAGTTCTGATACAGGCACGAGTATTGTCGACGTTGTATCCCAGGTTCTTAGTGAAACCGGAAAGATTAGCGAAGATGCTCGGTCAAATAGCCTTATCGTAACCGATGTTCCTAACCGTTTTCCTTTTATTGAAGAAATTATTGCCCGGCTTGATATACCACAACCTCAGGTTATGCTTGAAGTAGAGATGTTGGATGTCAGCAAGAATACTGTTGACAAGATGGGATTTAATGTTACGGGAATGTCGCGTTTTGCTATAACTGTGGCAGGAGCTGCGCGCTCCACTCAGTTTCCCCTGGCTTCATTTATGCCGGATATAGCGTCAAATCTTACTGAGGGCATAGTTTCTTTTCCTTATGACCTTACAGCTGCGGTTGGTTTTTTAAGGACACAATCCGATACCAAGTATCTTGCCCGGCCTAGTATATTAACAATGAATAATGAGCCGGCTGAAATTAGGATTACTACCCTGGAGACAGTTGGCCAGGAAACAGTAACCAATGATGCTGGAGCAGGAGGGACAACCACAACTTCTGCAGAGAGGATGGAGACTGGGGTATCTTTAAGGATTACTCCCCAGGTGAATATTGAAACAGGGGAGGTTACTATGTATCTCTATCCTAGCGTCAAAGATACCACTACTAGCACTTTATCCGGGGTAACCGCAAAGGATCCAGAGGAGCGTTCAACTAAGTCCGTTGTCAGGGTTATGGATGGAGATACGGTAATACTAGGAGGTTTAATCCGCAGGGAAGTATCTAATACCGTTATTAAGATTCCTATTTTGGGCGATATACCTTTACTTGGCGCTTTATTCAGGGGTAATATCAAGGATAAAGATAGAGACCGTGAACTTCTGGTTTTTATTACTCCGCGCATAGTAAAGGATACGCATTTTACATTAGCTCAGGCCAGTAGTAGGAAAGTAAACATTCCCCAGCGTGAGCAGAACAGGCCTTATGATACAAGGCAGAGATACGATATTATCGAGTCCAACCTCGATAAATTCAAGAAACCAAGATAGTCATTTAAAATCTACTTACTTAAATTATGGGCAGGGATAAATATTTAAGGTTAGGCGAAATTCTGGTTAAGGAAAAGATTCTTACTGAGCGGCAGTTAGCCGAAGCTATTGCTTATCAAAAGAAAGAAGGGGGACGCTTAGGCGAGGTTATCATTAAGTTAGGCCTGGTCAATGAAGAAGAATTGATTAAGGTTTTAGGAATGCAACTTGGTATTCCTTATCTTTCATTGGGCACTGGCATGCTTAAGCCGGCAACTGACCAGGGGCTAGAAACCCTGGTTCCTTATGAATTTGCAATTAAAAATTTGGTTTTTCCTTTATCCAGGAATATGCGTTCTTTAACCATTGCAATGGTTGATCCCTTAGACCTCATACTAATCGATAACCTGAAGAAGATTACTGCCTGCGAGATTAACCCAGTAATAACCACCCGCTCTGACATTACTATGGCCATCGAGAGTTTCTACGGTAAATCCGCAATGTTTAAAGAAGCGGTAAATGCCAGTTATCAGATTGATTCGCGGGATATTTCATTTGAAGATTTAGGCGGCTTAGATGAAGAGTTAAGCCTGGATAAGTTAGTTGCCAGCGCCGAAGAAGCGCCGGTAATTAAATTAGTAGATTTGATTATTCAACAGGCAATTGGCGAACGGGCTTCAGATATTCACATTGAGCCATTAAGGGAGAAAATATCCATCAGATACCGCATAGACGGTAAATTATGCGAGGTATCTCCTCCGGCAAAACAACTTTATCTAGCCATAATTTCTCGTATAAAGATACTGGCTAAACTTGATATTGCTGAAAAGCGCCTGCCCCAGGATGGAGCATTCATAGTCAGGCTTGATGATCGGGTTATAGACTTGAGAGTTTCTACAATTCCCACAATTCATGGCGAAAAGGTGGTATTGAGGATACTGGATAAAAGCCAGGTGGTATTAAATCTAAATCAAATGGGTTTTGAAGCCCAACAGATTGAACAGCTGCGTCATGCCATAACTTTGCCGTTTGGCCTCGTCCTGGTAACCGGGCCGACTGGTAGCGGCAAAACAACAACTCTTTACGCAATGCTTAGCGAGATCAATACTCCCGATAAGAATATTATTACAGTAGAAGACCCTGTGGAGTATAAAATGGATGGAGTTAATCAGGTTCAAGTTAAGCCGGAAATCGGGCTTACCTTTGCCAGCGCCTTAAGAAGTTTTTTAAGGCAGGATCCTAATGTGATGCTGGTAGGTGAAATCAGGGATTTGGAGACGGCAGAAATCTGTATTCGTTCAGCTTTAACCGGCCACCTTGTTTTAAGCACTCTTCATACCAATGATGCTGCGTCAGCAATTATTCGCCTGGTGGATATAGGGATTGAATCTTATCTTTTGACCCCCTCATTAATTTGTGTTATTGCCCAGAGGCTGGTGCGTAAATTATGCCCGTCTTGCAAAGAGGCCTATGAGCCTAACTCACAGCAGTTAGGAGAGTTAAAATTAAAATCAGATTTGATTTATAAACTCAAAGGGTGTTCCAAGTGCAATAGTACTGGATATCTAGGCAGGATTTGTATTTCCGAAATTATTATAGCCACCCAACAGATAAAAGAATTGATTGGCCAAAAAGCCTCTTCTTTAAAAATAAAGGATGCTGCGCGTTTGCTGGGTATGAAATCTTTACGCGATTCTGCAATTCAGAAGGTTGAAGAAGGAGTGACTTCGTTGGAAGAAGCTATTTCTGTTACCCTGGAGTATTGATATGGCCAGAATATTCTATATTGCAAAAAATAAAGACGGGAAGAAGGTTCAAGGTTCAGAAGATAATACTAGCGTTGATGAGCTTGTTTCCCGTCTGCAGGCAAAGAATCTGATAGTTGTAAAAATCTTTAGCGAGGAACAACTCGGTTCAAGCAGCTGGCGATCAAAAGCGCCTTCGTTTTTGGGAAAGCTGTCCTTATTTGATAAGATCAAGACTTCGGATTTAACTTTATTCTGCCGTCAGTTAGCGGTTTTGCTGGCAGCCGGAGTTACTATTATAAAAAGCGTAGAGATTATCTCTCAACAGGTCAAAAAGGATAGTTTTCTCAAGGTGTTGAGGGATTTAAAGGTGAGCATGGAGAGAGGCTTAAGTTTTCATGAGGCTCTGGCTAAACACCGCAAGGTATTTAATGAACTTTGGATTAACCTTGTGCATAGCGGAGAAGCATCAGGAAATCTAGCTGTTGTTTTAGACCGCCTGGCCAGGTTTTTAGAAAGGAATGAGGAATATAAAAGGAAAGTGACTTCCGCCCTAATTTATCCGGCAATATTATTAATCGTAGGTATGGGGGCGCTATTTTTTCTTACTATAAAAATCATACCTACTTTCGGGGAATTGTTTGCGGGATTTGATATAGAATTACCGCTATTAACTTTGCTTCTTTTAAAATTTAGTTATTTTCTGCGTAAATTTGCCCTTGTGGTTCTGGCGGCAATGGTGATATTCGGGTATCTGCTTAAAAAATATATACAGACAGAAAATGGCCGCAGGCAAGCGGAGATAGTGGGTTTTAAAATACCAATGTATAATGAATTTGCGCGGGGCTTGATTCTGGAGAGGTTTTCGGCGGAGATGTCTACTCTCGTAGAGAGCGGCGTGCCTATTCTTTATGCTTTGGAGATTACCGAACAGAGTGTTGATAGTAAAATTGTCGGAGAATATATTCACCAGATCAAGGAAGATGTTAGGCAGGGCAAGAGCCTAAAAGAGGGGATGGCGCGTTTTGAATTTTTTGACCCGATGATTGTCCAGATGGTAAGTATTGGCGAAGAGATTGGGGAATTGCCTCAGATGCTCAAACGTGTCCATGATTTTTATCAGGAATATGTTGAAACCTTCCTGGTTCGTTTTACCCTTATATTTGAGCCGGTTATACTGATATTTATGGGCCTTGTTATCGGATTAATGATTGGAGGTATATTTTTACCTATATTTAAAATATCCCAGATTGCAGGATAATTTTTCATCTTGACTTTTTAGGTAGTGCGTATATACTTTAATTAGAATAAAGATTGAAAGCAAAAAAAGGAGGTAGTTATGAGAAAGGGTTTTACTTTGCTGGAACTGATAATAGTAATCATTATTATCGGTGTGTTAGCTACGTTAGGGTTTACTCAGTATACGAAACTGGTAGAAAAAGGTAGAGCAGCTGAAGCCAAAACTATTCTTGGCGGCCTTCGTACTGCGCAGCAGGCTTATATGTTAGAGTATGGTGCTTATACTATTACTATGGCAAATCTTGGAATTGATGCTCCTACGGCTTGCACAACTACCCATCATTTTAGCTATTCTGTTGCCACGGCAGGTTCAGGTATTGCCACTCGTTGTCTTGCCGGAGGGAAGACTGTCGGGTCTAGTGCTTATACGGTATCTCTGAGTTACGCTGCTGGCACCTTTGGCGGCACTGCCGGTTATTTTTAGTTATTATTGTTAATTTAATATAAGAAATATGAAGAAGGGGTGCCGATTATCAATTTGTTAAAATAAACAACAAGGATATCTAAAAGCAATGGGTAAGAAAATAAGCAGGGCATTAGGATATTTCTTGAGTAAATATGGATTTACGCTAACTGAGATTCTTGTAGTTGTCTTGATAATCGGCGTCCTGGCAGCATTAGCCTTGCCACGTTTTGATGTAACTCGCGAGAATAGTTTTGATAAGGAAGCGAAAGTAAACCTTAAGCTCATTCAAGCCGCAGAAAAGATATATCGTGTTAAATTCCCGCCCGCTTATTATCCTTCTGCGTCAGGTACCGTTTCAAGCATTGCCAATATAAATCAGTTTCTCATGCTTTCTCTGCCTACAACTAATCCAAACTGGAAATATTCTGTACGTACCCAAGCAGGCACTCCACCCCAGACTTCTTATGCAAATAGGACAACTAATAGCAGATGTTGGAGGCTGAACATTAATGATGATGAGCCAGTAAACGCTGGCGCAGGGGCTTGTCCTTAATGGATAATCAAAAAAAAGGTTTTACACTACTAGAAATTATAGTCTCTTTGATTATAATTTTTTTTGTGGTTGCAGGAATGGCGGGTATTTTTGTTTCCAGCAGTAATTACACATATCATTATAAATGCCGCGGAACAGCTGTATCTTTGGCCAAATACTGCCTGGATATCTTGAGTAAAGATGTCAGGCAGGATAAGTGGAATCCAGCAACTGCCGCTGACGGTAATTGTTTAACCAGTGGTTTTAATTGCCCTACTGTTTTTACTACTAATCCGACAATGCCTATAGGCCTTGATGAGAATTACACGGCCACTTATGCTATTTCAAATTTAGCGGGGACTAATTTAAAAAAAGCTGTAGTTGTTATTAACTGGACGGAATTATGAATAGGGGCCACAAGAAAAGCTTTACGCTCCTAGAGCTATTAATCTCCCTGTTTCTTTTCTCAATGTCGATAATTTTTATTGGTAACTTAAGGGTTTTTGCATATAATCGCGTTGTGGAAACTGACCGGCAGTTAAGGCTACAGAATGAGTTAACAGTCATTGTTGAAGATATGGGTAAGAATATTTTAAGGTCAGTAGGCGACAGTCAAAGCCCCGGAATTTCTTGTACTTTAACTAATGGCACCGTTGGTTTGCGGCTAAGAGTTGACAATGGCGATCCTCCTACTGCGTCAAATTACGGGGATGATATAATTGTTGAATATTATGTTTCTGGAAATAGTTTTTATGCGGTTGAGGCTTCGAGCCAAAGAACGATTACTTCAAGGCCTATTATCGCAAGCCCGAATTTCTGCACATTATTAACAGGTGACGAGGGTCCTGGTGTTGAAATATACTTGGTTGCTCGGAACAACCCCGCAGTTGCTCGTTCACCATCTAATGCGCAGTCCAGGGTTTTAACCAGGATATATAGCCGTTCAAGCGGTTCTCACTGATAAAGCCTGTTTTAGGAATATTTAGCTGCCTAAGGTTAAATTACTTTCTTTTAATTTGCTTTAGATAATTGGCCATTTTTGGAGAA
Source organism: Candidatus Omnitrophota bacterium (assembly GCA_018825725.1). Taxonomy (GTDB): domain Bacteria; phylum Omnitrophota; class Gorgyraeia; order Gygaellales; family Profunditerraquicolaceae; genus JAHKBC01. The sequence continues at coordinate 114 of JAHKBC010000109.1, read as the reverse complement.
TGGCCAATTTTAATTTCATAATAGCTAAGTTTTTACTAATATTCGTTGCTAATAATGGATAAATGTGGTAAATTTATGAAAATATACTTATGAGAAGACCCTTAATAATAGCAA
>JAHKBC010000108.1 GCA_018825725.1 Candidatus Omnitrophota bacterium | reverse complement strand
GATCCCGAGCCCGCCAAAGGCGGACGAGGAATCTTGGTTTATAATACCTTCTCCCTATACTCACCCACTACAAATAATGACCCGCAGACCAGAATCAAATCCTCTTCCGCAGCCAACTTAATGGCTTGCTTCTTCGCCTCTAGCACGCTTTCAGTTAAATAAGTTTCCTTGCCCTTAAACCCTTCGGCTAAAACCCGGGGCTCTGCAGCCCGAGGGTTATTTGCCTTAGTAAGAATAACCGTATCTGCTAAGTCGTAAAGTTCCCGAACGATTCCCTTGATATCTTTGTCTTTTGAAATCCCTAAGACTAAAATTAACCTCTTATACTTTCCATCTGAGTCGGATCCGCCACGATTTGTGGCGGAAAAATTATTTCTTATCGCTTTTTTTAAAACCCTGGCTGAAGCAACATTCTGCGCTCCATCTAAAATAATCAATGGTTTCTGCGCTATTACCTCGCACCTGCCTGGCCAGATGGTATTATAGAGCCCTTTTCTTATCGCATCAACTTTTACCTTAATCTTATGCGCGCTTAATGCCTCTACAACGCCAATGGCTACAGTTGCATTTATAAGCTGATGCTCCCCCAGAATTCTGACTTTTAAATCTCCATACTCATCTAAAATGCCCTTAACGCTTAAATCTTGACTCTTGCCAATTCTGTATATTATATCCTTACCTACCTCATATAGCTTAACCTTTTGTTCCTGGCATCTTTTCCTGATAACTTCTGCTGCCTCTGGCTCCTGCGGCGCGCTAATAACAACAGGCCGATAGCTGATATCTGATAGCCGATAGTTTTTAATAATCCCCGCTTTTTCACCGGCAATCTCAGCCAAAGTATTGCCTAGCTTTTGCGTATGTTCATAACTAATTGGGGTAATTGCGCAAACCAAAGAATTAACCGCATTAGTAGCATCTAGCCTGCCACCGAGACCGGTTTCCAAAACTACAAAATCCGTCTTTTGTTCTTTAAAATAAGTAAAGGCTAAAGCGGTATAGACTTCAAAAAAAGAAAGAAGGCCGTAAGAAGACTTTTTATTGTAACCTTCAATTGCTGGCTTTAATTTTTCTACCTGTCGGGTTAAGCCTTTCTCAGAAATCATTCCCTCAAAAACTTCTGCGGGCTGAGAGCTGAAGGCTGATGACTGAAGGCTCAAGATACGAATCCTCTCTCTAAAATCAGACAGGTGCGGCGAGGTATATAAACCGACGCTAAAACCGGCTTCTCTTAAGATATAGGTAACAAAAGCGCAAGTTGAGCCTTTGCCTTTAGTTCCGGCAATATGGATACACTTCAGGGACTCCTGGGGATTATCTATTATCGCTAAGAATCCCTTAATCCGTTCTAATTTCAGGGACTCTTTATAAGGCCAAACAGGTATCTTTTCGTAATTAATAAATGATTCAAGATATTGAATTGTTTCTGGATAATTCATGAAGGAAGGTTAATGCTTAAAATGCCTGACTCCGGTAAAAACCATGGATATACCGTACTTATTGCAAATCTTGATTACATCAGGGTCAGCAATTGAACCTCCGGGTTGAATTATGGCTTTAACCCCTGCCTTAGCGGAAATTTCTATAGAATCAGGCTTTGGGAAAAAGCCATCTGAAGCTAAGCAGGAGTTTTTGGCAAGTTTTCCGGATTTATTCTTGGCTTGAATTACTGAATCCACTCTCGAAGTTTGGCCTGCTCCAATGCCTATTGCGCGGGAACCTTTTACCAATACTATTGAATTGGATTTTGCATGCTTAGCCACCTTCCAGGCAAATAAGAGACTTTGTATCTGTTGTTTAGAAGGTTTTTTATTAGTAACTACCTTAAGGTCCTTCTCGCTTATTCTAAGATCATCTCTGTCTTGAAGTAAAATACCGCCGTCAATCTTTTTAATATCGTATTTATCATCAATATGGTATTCCTTTAGTTGAAGAATGCGTAGATTCTTTTTAGAGGAGAATATTCTTAGCGCGCCCTTAGAAAATGACGGAGCAACAATGCACTCCAGGAACCCGCTTAAGTTAATTATTTTTGCCGCCTTAATATCTACTTCCTTATTTAATCCTACAATTCCTCCGAATGCCGAAAGAGAATCACATTTAAAGGCATCCTGGTAAGCTCTGGCTAGATTTTTAGCCTCAGCTACTCCGCAAGGATTATTATGCTTAATAATCACTGCCGCGGGCTTAAGAAATTCCTGAACCAGATTCCAGGCGCTATTTAAATCCAGCAGATTATTAAAAGAAAGCTCCCTGCCTTGAAGCTGCATCATGCTTGGTAAGCCTGCCTGGTTACAAATCTGCTTATAGAAAGCTCCTTTTTGATGCGGATTCTCTCCATAGCGTAAATCCTGTATCTTGGTAAATCCCAGGGTTAAATCACCGGGGAAGCACTCTTTTTTGCTTTCCTTTCTCCCGAGATATCCGGCAATAGCGCTATCATAATGCGCAGTTAGTTTAAACACCTCTGCGGCAAAGAGCCTAGAAGTCTCCTTTTTTATTGCGCCCTGATTTAATTCCAATTCATCGATAATCTGTGAGTACTGACTGACTGAAGAAAGCACTACTACGGATTTATGATTTTTAGCTGCTGAGCGCATCATGCTAGGTCCCCCGATATCAATATTCTCAATGGCCTCTTCTTCGCTCACCGATTTTCGCGCAACCGTATCTTCAAAAGG
>JAHKBC010000107.1 GCA_018825725.1 Candidatus Omnitrophota bacterium | reverse complement strand
TCAGATAAATTATCGGGCTCCAACCTCCTTCAGAATATTTCCAGTTTTTCTTTTCTACCAATTCATCTATCTCTCCAATAAGTTCATGGTAACGCTTGATGTGGGTTCGGCTGGGAGCCCCTAGTTGGATAAAAACAAATTTTTTCTTATATTCCGGATACTTTTCAAGAAATCTGTCTACAGCCAGGATTCTCTCGATGATCCCTTTGGTATAATCAATTCTATCTACTCCCAGAACAACAATCTTATCTTTAAGGTCAAATTCCTTCCTTAAGCTATCCACTTCTTTGAGCCTGGACTTGGAAGAGGTGGAATTCATATGGCCATCGATACTAATAGGAAATGCCCGGATAAAGGTTTCCTTGCCGAAACGCACTACGCTGAATTTCTCGGTATCCACGCGCGACTCCAAGAGCCGGTTGGCGGTATCTAAAAAGTTATTGCAGTGATTCTGTACATGAAAACCTATCAAATCGCAGGCAAGCATACCCTCTAAGATCTGCTCCTGGTAAGGGCAAATGGAAAATATTTCAGGATTAGGCCAAGGTATATGCCAAAAAATAGCGACCTTGGTATCCGGACGTTTTTCTTTTATAAGTTTAGCTAAAAGGGTAAAATGATAGTCCTGAATAAAAACCAATGATTCTTTGGCTGGAAGTTCTTCTAAAATGCTATCGGCAAATTTCTGATTAACCTTTTTGTACATCTGCCAGTCTGCTTCACGAAAAATTGGGCGAGTGTGGGTAATATGGCACAATGGCCAAAGCCCTTCATTGGAAAACCCGTAATAATAACCCTCCTCTTCTTCCTTAGAAAGCCAGACTCTTTTGAGGATATAGCGGTTATCTTCAGGAGGTACTCCTAATTTGTCTTTGGAATTAACAAATTGCCGGTCGGCATTACCGCTGCCATGTGCAATCCAGACACCTCCACAGGCAGACAGTATTGGATGTATGGCTGTAACTACGCCGCTTGCGGGCCTGATGCATTTAGTCTCACCGCTGGGTTCTTCGATAACATGCATGTAAGGCTCACGGTTAGAAACGACAAAAAGAGCATTCTCTCCTAATTTAGCATGAATAAGATCCCTTAATCTGTCTTCAGTCCAGGCTTCCTGATTTTGTATCCTTTCATGGGCCTCTTCTGAAACTGCCCTGCGGGCAACCCTGAGACTTAAAGCTACCTGCTCAACTTCACTGATTAACTTCCCAAACTCCCCTTTTTCCTCAAAAGGACGCAACTTGTCAATTTCGCCTTTCTGAAAATGACTGAACCATTTGGTAAGCCGGCGTACCGGCAAAACAAAAATCTGCCTTTGGATTAAAAGAGATATAAAAAAGATCAATAGCAGCAAGATTATTAAAGCTAGGCTTATCTTCTTCCAGAGCTGTAAAAGTATATTAGACATATAAGTAGTATCATAAATAACCTCTACCAGACCCAACACGCTACCATCATCATCCTGAACCGGCAGAATGTAACTGTACACGGAGCGTTCTTTATATGTCTGAAGTTCACCCCTGGAAGACTTAGATATAATAATATCTTTAAGATAAGGCCTATCCCTATCCTCCCATTCAGCGAACCTCTCGGTGATGGCAACAACCTTGCCATATTTATCATATATAACGCAACCCTGCAGTCTTTCTCTGAGCTGAAAACTCTCCACCAGGCGCTTGGCGGATTTATGGTCGTTGTTTAAAAGAATATAGCGGGCAGAAACTTCCATGCTCTCATCAACCGCGCGGGCTTTTCTTTTCAAATCATCCATAAACCTGTCTTCGGTAAAACGTATCTGCATAATCCCGAAAATAGTAAAAACAATTCCTACTATAATCAGAATTGGCAGAATAAAGAAAAACACCCTTTTCATAACTTCTCCCATGATAATGTAGCGCAAATAGTTTTTTCGCTGCGGTGTTTATATACACTACCCTCGTAGGGATTGACGATTAGGTCAATCTCCCATTCGTGCCCTTATAGAGACACACACTTTACAAGTTTCGACCTCCGGCCCCC